>JAZSQX010000200.1:0-2733 GCA_045538235.1 Eubacteriales bacterium | reverse complement strand
AGCTCATAATCCCCTCCACTTCGGGGTGACTGGCATCCCCGGACAGGAGAAACACCTTCCCCTCCCCGGAATTTTCCGCCGCAATGGCACGGACTTTCCTCACGTACGGGCAGGTGCAGTCGAGGAGCCGGAACGCGGGATTTCTCGCCGCACAGTCCGCCAGCCGCTCCACCACGTCCCGCAGTTCCCCGTGGGCACGGATCACCACCGTAATGGCTTCTCCCGCATCCGCACGGGCAATGACGCGGTCCACGTCCTCCCGTCCGATCTCTCCCGCACCCATCTCCCGCACCCGGGCAATGTAGTTGTCGTTATGAATGATCCGCCCGAGGGTGTACACCGCGCGGTTTTTCTCTCCCCGCCTCAGCTCCGCCTCCAGGGCATCGGTGGCACGCTTCACCCCAAAGCAGAAGCCCGCGTGCTCCGCAATCCGAATCGTCTTCATCGGCTTCCTCCGTCCACGCCTTCCCAGGTGTCCTTCGGGCCGTACTTCAGTTCACAAATCTTGTCAAAGATGATCCGGGATGCCTGCATGTATTCCGTCCGTCCGCCGGAGACGTAACCGAGCGCTTCAAAGGAAATGGGACTGCCGAAAATCACCCGGTTTTTCCGTAAAATCCCCGTCTTGCCCCGCTTGCTGTCGAGGAACACGGGCACCACGGAGGCTTTTCCGTGATACGCCACCATCCCCACCCCGTGACGGATTTCCGTGGTTCTGGGATCCTTTCTCCCCTGCCGGTGTCCCTGGGGAAAAATCCCCACCAGCTCCCCTTCTTCCACGAGAGCAATGGTCTTTTTGATGCTGCCCACATCCGCGCCGCCCCGATCCACGGGATATGCCCCCAGCGCACGAATCAGAGGGGCAATGGGCGTGGAGAACAGCTCCTTCTTCGCCATGTACCGCACCTGACGGGGAGAGGCGGCGGAAATCACCAGCACGTCGGAGAACGCCGTGTGATTGGATGCCACGATCGCGCCGCCTTCGGGGATGTTCTCCACCCCCACCGGCTCGATCCGGTACAGTGCCGCCACCGCCGGCTGAAAATGTCGGTAAATCCACTCGTAAAATTTCGTCATGCTTCTACCCGCGCCTTCTCCGCCTTTTTCATCAGGTCGATGATATACTCCGCGGATTCCTCCACGTTGTAGCCGTCGTTACAGAAGAGGATCGCATCGTCCGCAGGCTTCAGGGGAGCGGTTTCCCGTCCGCTGTCCTGTTCGTCCCGGGCGATGATGTTGGCAAGTACCTCCGCAAAGGTCACGTCCAGCCCCTTTTCGATTTGTTCCCGGTGCCGTCTCCGGGCTCTCTCCTCGGGAGTGGCGGTCATAAACACCTTGACCTCCGCGTCGGGGATGATCACGGTGCCGATATCCCGCCCGTCCATCACCACGCCGCCCCGATTGGCAAGGGCTCTCTGCATTTCCAGAAGAAACGCCCGCACTTCGGGAATTTTCGATACCGCCGACGCATACCCAGACGCCTCCTCCGTGCGGATCCGGTTTCCCACATCCTCGCCGTTCAAAAGCACCTTCTGTACCCCGTTCTCATAGACGAGATCCACGTGGGTGTGAGGCAGAAGGGCAACGATCCCGCGCACATCCTCCTTGGCAACCCCCGCCCGAGCCGCGGCAAGTCCCACCGTCCGGTAGAGAGCCCCCGTGTCCACGTAAATCAAACCCGTTTTTTCCGCCACCCGACGGGCAACGGTACTTTTTCCCGCTCCGCTGGGTCCATCCAGCGCCACGCGAATTTTCCGTTTTTCCATATTTCTGTAATCTCCTTTGTTTCTGAGTCGGTTCTCCGATCCATCTCCCACTTCCCGCCAAATCCGCCGCATCTTCCGCGAAGCGGAAACTTCACTTAGCCGCAGGCAAAACTTCACATTCCGCAGGAATCCTTCACATCCGCGCCAGCGGAACCTTCACTTCTGCGCCGCCGCCATTCCCGCCGCATAGCCCGTGGAAAAGGCAAGCTGGAGATTGTACCCCCCCGTGTAGGCATCCACGTCGATCAGTTCCCCTGCCGCGTACAGCCCGGGATGGGATTTGATTTCCATGGTTTTCGGGGAGATTTCGCTCACATCCACGCCCCCCGCCGTGATGATGGCTTCGTCCATCTTCCGGAACGCGGTAGGCGTGACCGGGAACGCACTGAGCACACCGCAGAGACGCGCCCGCTCTTCCTTTGTCACCGAAGCGGCTTTTTTGTGGGGGTCGAGCCCCGCCGCATCAATCACCACGGGGATCAGTTTCCCCGGCAGCAGATCCGAGAGCGCATTCCCCAGATCCCGCGCGGCATACGTCGCAAGATCCCGCAGAACCCGTTTGTCAAGGGTCTCCCCGTCCAGCGCCGGCTTCAGATTCACCGCCATCGTATAGTCTGCCACATTCCCCTCCTGCATATTCGCGGAAGCGGACAGCACCAGGGGTCCCGACACGCCGAAATGAGTAAAGAGCAACTCCCCCATTTCGGTGAAGACCGTTTTCCCGCCCCGCGTCACCGTCAGGGTCACGTTTTTGAGAGTCAGTCCCGACAGAGGCGCAAAATTTTCCTTTGAAGTCGGATCGTAGCCATGTCGTTCTGTGAGCCAAGGAGTTGGGTCTAGTCATTGTCTTCCTAAGACCGCTTGGCCTCCGACTTCATTTCGGTGAAGACCGTTTTCCCGCCCCGCGTCACCGTCAGGGTCACGTTTTTGAGAGTCAGTCCCGACAGAGGCGCAAAATTTTCCTTTG
>JAZSQX010000209.1:0-2451 GCA_045538235.1 Eubacteriales bacterium | reverse complement strand
ACCATTCACTGGCTGTCTGCCAAGTATGCGGAGAATGCCAACGTGGTGCTGTATGACCGCCTGTTCACGGAAGAAAATATGAACGACCTGCCCGAAGGCAAGACGTATATGGATTACCTCAATCCCGAATCTGCCCTTGCTTGCCCGAATGCCAAGATCGAACCGGCTCTGGCAGAAGCAAAACCGGGCGAAAAATTCCAGTTCGTTCGCATCGGCTATTTTGCCAAGGATACGAAGAACGAAAACACCTTCAACCGCGTGGTTTCCCTCAAGGGAAGTTACAAGCCTGAATAAACCAAATCAAAACAAGACTGCCGTCCGGAGTGTTTTCCAAAGCGGCAGTTTTTGTCTGTGTTGATGGGATTACGCGTGGTGTGCGGTTGCCTTGCCCGGGGATTCGTCAAGGAATCATTCCGCGTTTTCGGTGATGATCAGCGAGACCTCTTCGCCGGCGAAGGTGAGGGTCACTGCTATGTTGCCGAAAGAATCGTCGATCACACAGGTGCGGAGAAGCAGCGGATTCTCTGCACCGTGTTGAGGCAGCGTGCCGCCATTTCCATCAAAGCAGAAGGAAAAACGCTGTATTCCCATAGGATTTCGAAAGCTTTGCGGATTTTGCAGAAAAATTTTTCTTCCAAGAAAGAATGTCGAAATTGGTTGCAGCGGCGGGGAGAATGTGGTATAATAGACCCACTGAATGGAAACGGATCAACCCGTGATGGAGGCAATATGACAATCGGTGGATTTCAGAAACTGACCCTTCTCGACTTTCCCGGCAAGGTGGCGTGCATCGTCTTTTTTGAAGGGTGTAACCTACGCTGTCCCTTCTGCCACAACGCGTCCCTGGTGACCCATCTCGATGACAACACGCCGATCCCCCAGCGGGAAGTATTCGACTATCTCGAAAAACGCCGTGGAATTGTAGAAGGCGTGTGCCTGACCGGCGGCGAGGCTTTGATGCACCGGGAGATCGTCCCGTTCGCCGAAAAAATCCGGGAAATGGGATACGCGATCAAACTGGACACCAACGGCTTTTACCCGGAACGCCTGAAAGAGATGGTGGAGCGGGGACTGGCGGACTACGTGGCAATGGACGTGAAGAATACCTTTGAAAAATATCCGGAAACCGTGGGCATCTCCACGCTGATGCTGGATGGGGTGCGGGAGAGCATGGAGTTTCTTCTGCAAGGACGTGTGCCGTGGGAATTTCGCACAACGGTGTCGGAGGAGATGCATACGCCGGAGGATGTTGGAGCCATCGCCCGGATGATCCGCGGTACACCCACCTACTATTTGCAGAATTTCAAGGATTCCGGGGATCTCATCGGCGAGGGACTTCACTCTGTCTCAGAGAATCGTCTCAGCGAAATGCGGGAGGCGGCAGAGCGGGAAGGGGTTCACACCGAAATCCGCGGCTAAAAATAAAAAATTTCCCAAAACCACTTGACAGAACACAAGATATAGTGTATAATTGGGGTCGACACCACAAAATATGTGCTGTTGTATGGACTCAAATACAAGATATGCGATAACAGGAAAGGAAACCTATGTATAACGTAATAAAAAGAGACGGTAAATTGGTTGCCTTCGACATTACGAAGATCAGCAACGCCATCAAGCAGGCATTCGAAGCCTGCGGAAAGCAGTACAATCCCGATGTCATCGACTTTCTCGCACTGAAGGTGACGGCGGATTTCGAGCCCAAAATCGAAAACCAGACCATCACCGTAGAAGCCATTCAGGACAGCGCGGAAACCGTTCTGATTAAGGCAGGCTATGACGATGTTGCCAAGGCGTACATCATCTACCGCCGCCAGAGAGAAAAAATCCGCAATCTCACCGCCACCATGGTGGACTATAAGGACATCGTGGATAACTACCTCAACGTCAACGACTGGCGCGTAAAGGAGAACTCCACCGTAACCTATTCCGTGGGCGGTCTGATTCTCTCCAACTCCGGTGCCGTTACCGCAGACTACTGGCTCTCCGAAATCTATGACGACGAAATCGGAAGCGCACACCGGAATGCGGATATCCATATCCACGACCTTTCCATGCTCACCGGTTACTGTGCCGGCTGGTCGCTGAAGCAGCTGATCCAGGAAGGGCTCGGGGGCGTGGTAGGGAAGATTACCTCCGCTCCCGCCAAGCATCTGGCAAGCCTCTGCAACCAGATGGTCAACTTCCTCGGAATCATGCAGAACGAATGGGCTGGCGCGCAGGCGTTCTCCTCCTTCGACACCTACCTGGCACCCTTTGTTAAGGCAGACAATCTGTCCTACGAAGCCGTGAAGAAGTGCATCGAATCCTTCGTGTACGGCGTGAATACCCCCAGCCGTTGGGGTACTCAGTCTCCCTTCACCAATATCACCCTCGACTGGGTGGTGCCCCGTGACCTGGCAGAGCTGAACTGCATCATCGGCGGCAAGGAAGTGGACTTCAAGTATAAGG
>JAZSQX010000291.1:0-14952 GCA_045538235.1 Eubacteriales bacterium | reverse complement strand
GGAATTAAAGCACGGCACGATCTCCCTCATAGAAGAAGGCACCCCCGTCATTGCCGTCATCACCGAAGACGCGCTCACGGAAAAAATGATTTCGGGCATCCGGGAGGTCAAATCCCGCGGTGCCTATGTGGCAGCCTTCGTCTCGGAAACAGCGGCAAAAGAATATCTCATTCCTGCCGATGAGATCATCCTCATCCCCGTATCGGGTGACAAAGCCCCCCTGCCCGCCATGACCGCCATGCAGCTTCTTGCTTACAAGACTGCCGCTTACATGGGACTGGACGTGGACTGCCCCCGCAATCTGGCAAAATCCGTGACGGTGGAATAAAAAAAGAGGGGATTTTCCCCCCCTGTGTGCGTGATACTCACCACAAGATAAGAACAAGGTGCAGTCTTGACGATGGCTGCACCTTATTTTTCTTCTGTTTCGTGCGTATCTCCCGCTTGTGTTCTCATGGACTTTGTCATCCCACCCTGTCCGGTCTGAGAGTTTTTGTATGCAGTAGGCGTCATGCCGCAATGGGAAGTAAAAGCGCGGGTGAAGGAATGGACGGAGCTGTACTCCATCTTCTCCGCCACCGTGGTGACGCTGTACCCTTGACGAAGCAGCTCGCATTCCCGTTCATGCCGCCGGAGCATGAAATAATCCCGCAGACTGATGTTCATCGCCTTGGAAAAGATGGACGACAAATGGGAATAGCTGTACCCGAATTTGGCAGACAGACCGGAGATGGCGTTGATGTTCTCTGGGCAGGAGTCCAAATAGGAGCAAATGGCGGACAAGAGTCGGTTTTTCTCGGGCTGGAGCTCCGGGCTGTACATTTTCCTGGTACCCCCATTGTAGGAGCGCCGCACCGCCACCAGCAGCTTCCGCACCGCATCCTCAATCATCACCGCGGAAAAGGCATCCTGATGAAGCAGATTGTTGAAAATATCCACGAACGCTTCGGCAACGGCGGGATCCGCTTTCGTCACAAAGGGCGGCACATGATCGAAAAACTCACTCAGCATCCGATTGTACGGATTCGCCCGGTCGGTGATTTCAAATCCGATGTAATAATAGCGGAAGGACTCGTCTCCCGATGACTCGATTGCGTGGAGACTCCGGTTGGGATTGAAGGCAATGTCTCCCCGGGCGATGGCAATGGGCTCCCGGTTGCAGAAAAACTCGGCGCGACCCGTTACCGCCAAACTGATCTCGTGGACACGCTGGATATGCTCCTCACACTGGTACTGCTCCACCGCCAAATCCCCCACCTGCATCACCCGATAGGGTCCGTAACACAGGGGATCGTCAAAGCACAGATTGTCAAAATGGAACCGCACCTTGCCCGTCTGCAGAATATCGGAGGGATTGAAGCCGATGCTCTCATCCGCCTCGCTCCGACTCTTCGATTTTTTGTTCATCGGACACCCACCTTCTTTCCGTACAGAATCCTTATTTTATATTATCGCAGGTTTTCTCTCGTTTTTCAATGTCAGATTTAACATTTTTATTTATCATTTCTTATGATCCCAAAAAAACCGAATCGTCCGAGCAGGATTTCTGCCACCCACGATTCGGTTTTGTCATAATCTCAGAGATGCACCACCGTCACCTCATGACCGAGAGCGGGGAGGATTTTCTCCTTCAGATCCGCCACTGTCATTTTGAGACTGGAGGTATTGATGCAGGGATGACAGCCGAACAACTCTTCCCCCAGAACGTCCTCGTCGATGAGGAGATTCACCCGCTTTTCTCCATCGTTCATCAGTCCCATCACGCTGAGAGAACCGGGGGTGATGTCGAGGAATTCCTCCATATGCTCCGGGGAGCCGAAGGAGAGGCGGGAGGAACCGATCTGCGCGGACAGATCCTTCGTTTTGAAGGGCTTGTCTCCCGGCATCAGCAAGAGGTAAAACACCGTCTGCTGGCGGTTGCAGAGAAACAGATTCTTGCAGATCAGCGCCCCCAGCGTGCGGTCGATTTCCTCGCACACTTCCATGGTCATAGCAGGCTCGTGATCCACCCGCTCGTAGGGGATCCCCAGTCCGTCGAGAAAATCGTATACGCGGATTTCTTTGGGAAGACGTCCCGCCTCATCCGCGGGTCTTCCTTTTTCCAATGTCATCATGAGATAAACGGTACTCCTTTTATTTCTTATAGAACAGTCCAAAAGCGGCGCAGGCACGGCAGTCCGCCTCCTCCTTATCCACGCCGAACGCATTCCAGCCGGCGGGACGGAAGATGGTCTTCTCCGGCACGTTATGCATGGCAACGGGAATCCGGAGCATGGAGCAAAGGGGATCGAATCGGCACCGATGGAACGGTTTTCTGCCATTGGTTTCCTTTCCTCTGCTGAATTGACTTTCTTTATATTATAGCGGAAGTTTTCGTCCTTGTCAATGCAGAATCCGATGTTTCCCCGAAAGAAAAAAGCGAAAGCCCCCGCTGACTCCCGCCTTTCCTCAAATTCCAAGCCCTTCTGTCATTCCAAGAGAGCATCCACGGTTGGTTTGACCGCTCCCCTGCAGCAGAGGAGCCTCGGGACGTTCTGCGCCGCTCTGGGATGGTCACCGCCACCCAAAACGGTACCCGCACCATCTGCTCGCTTCCATCGAGTTTGATCCGCACACTGATTGCAGAACGGCAAAAAGATTATCCCCCAGACGAGGAAGAACACACCCCATGAAGGTACGTTTTTTCACGGGACATACGCTGTGCCAAGGGAATCTCACCTGAGGATTCCCTTTTTTATGTGACAGAAAAAAGAAACTTCGCTGTGAGTTGTTCGAACCCGTTGCAATCCGGTGAAAAATATGGTATACTGAATCCAACAAAAAACGACACGTCAGGAGAATTGCCATGACAACCTATACCGAATTTGCCGTACAGAAAACGGCGGAACTACTCGCGATCGACAGCCCCACGGGATACACGGAGAAAGCCGCTTTGTGGGTCAAAAACGCCTTTGAAGAGCTGGGATTTTCCGCCACCATCACCGGAAAGGGCGGTGTCCTGATCGATCTGGGCGGTGAGGACGAAGAAAATGCCCTTCTCCTCGAAGCTCACGTCGACACCCTCGGCGGTATGATTGCCGAAATCAAGGGAAACGGTCGTCTGCGGATCACCCCTCTCGGCGGACTGAAACCCGAGAACACCGAAACGGAGACCGTCCGCGTTCACACCCGAGGCGGAGCGGTCTACGAGGGCACCTTCCAGCTCTGCAATGCCTCCGTCCACGTGAACGGGAGTTACAGCGACACCAAACGCACCTTCTCTTCCATGGAAATTGTGCTGGATGAAGATGTCCGCTGTGCCGATGACGTGCGGGCGTTGGGAATCGAAGTGGGTGACATCGCCGCCTTTGAACCCCGCACCCGGATCACGGACAGTGGGTATATCAAGAGCCGGTTTCTCGACGACAAGCTCTCTGTGGGCATTCTCCTCGGCTTTGCAAAATTCCTGAAGGACGAGCACCTCACCCCCGCCAGAAACGTATACGCCCATATCACCGTCTACGAAGAAGTGGGGCACGGGGGATCCGCATCCGTTCCTGCCGGGGTGACGGAAGCCATCTCCATCGATATGGGATGCGTGGGGGACGGCCTCTCCTGCACGGAACGGAAGGTTTCCATCTGTGCGAAGGATTCCGGCGGTCCCTACTCCTATGAGGTTACGGGAAAGCTCATGGAAGCCGCCAAAAAAGAAGGTGCGGACTATGCCGTGGACATCTACCCCCAATACGGCTCCGACGTGGAAGCGACTCTGCGGGCGGGCTACGACATTGCCCACGGACTCATCGGTGCCGGTGTCTACGCCAGCCACGGCTACGAACGCTCCCACAAGGACGGTGTCGAAAGCACGCTGAAGGTGCTGAAAGGGTATCTGAATCTGTAAAACGTACATAGCGCATAGAAAGGTCTCTATTATGAAAGAAGTTCCTCTGATCTGTAACGCTCATATTGACCCAATCTGGCAATGGGAATGGGAAGAAGGAGCGGCTGCTGCTCTCTCCACCTTCCGCGCCGCCGCCATTCAGGGGCTCATGGAATACCCCACCAAGGAACTGGACGACGCGGCTGGGGAATTCAACAATCCCCCCTACGTCTGCAACGTGTTCCCCATTGAGACAGACATCGTTCCCGCTCCCTTCTCCCTCACCATCAGCGACAACAACATCACTCTGGTCACAGTGAAGAAGGCGGAGGATTCGGACGACTGCATTCTCCGACTCCACAACAACAGTCCCAGAGAAAAATCCGCGGCTGTCGCCTTCTGCAACGCACAGATTGACCATTCCTTCGGTCGCTATGAGGCAAAGGCCCTCCGGTATGATGGTAAATCTCTGACAGAATCGGAAGAGATGGTGATCTGACATGAAAGCACGCCTCTCCCTCATCACCGCCATGCTGATTTTCGGCACCATCGGCATTTTTGTGCGCTATATTCCCCTACCATCGGCTGTCATCGCCATGACCCGCGGCTTTATCGGGGTGCTCTTTCTGCTCCTTCTTTCCCTATTGTGGAAAAAGCCCCTGTCCATGACGGACATCCGGAAAAATCTTCCCCTTCTTCTGATCTCCGGTACTGCCATCGGGTTAAACTGGGTACTTCTCTTTGAAGCGTATCGGTACACCACCGTTGCCACCGCCACGCTGTGCTATTATCTCGCGCCTATTTTCGTGATTCTCCTCTCCCCCCTCGTGCTCCGCGAACGGCTGACCGTGAAGAAAATCCTCTGTGCCCTCTGCGCCATCGTGGGGATGATCTTCATCTCCGGTGTCACGGACGGCAGTGTGGGCGGTGTGGGGGATCTGCGGGGCGTGTTCCTCGGCGTGGGTGCGGCAGTATTGTATGCCTCCATCGTTCTCATGAACCGCAAAATCACGGGCATCGGCGCCTTCGACAAAACCATCGTACAACTTGGTGCCTCCGCTATCGTTCTGCTGGTTTACAATCTCCTTGGCGGCGGGCTGTGGGAAATTCGCGCCGCGGTGACCGCCAATGCCATGACCCCCGTTCTCCTACTGATTCTGGGCATCGTCCACACCGGTATTGCCTACACCCTGTACTTCGGCTCCCTGTCCGCGGAAAGCGGGATGTCCTCCCAGACAGCGGCGGTGCTGAGTTACATCGATCCCGCCTCTGCCATTCTGCTCTCCGCTCTCTTCCTGCGGGAGCCCATGACGATCAGCGGCATCATCGGAACCATTCTCATTCTGGGAGCAGCTCTTGTGAGTGAACTTCCCATCTTGGAATCGGGCGGCAAACAGTCCCCCGCCGACTGATCTTCCCCATTTCGTCTTTTTGGAGTCAATATGAAAAAAACATTTTATACAGAACTCGCGTACCTTCTCGGTGTCATCACCTTAGCCCTCGGAACCGCCATGATGGAAGCCGCCAATTTCGGTGTCTCCATGGTGGTAGCCCCCGCCTACATCGTCTATTCCAAAGTTTCGGAATTTCTCCCCTTTGTCACTTTTGGCATGGCGGAATATTTCACCCAGGCGATTCTTCTGATCGTGTTGGCGCTGGTCATACGGCAATTCCGGGTGTCCTACCTCTTCTCCTTTGCCACCACGGTATTCTACGGCATCGTCCTGGACGGATGGATGGCGCTGATCGGACTTGGCAGCGCTCCCTCCCTCCTCATCCGCCACGGATACTACTGGGTGGGACTGGTGATCTGCTCCCTCGGCGTGGCGTTCCTCTTCCACACCTACATTTCTCAGGCGGTGTATGAACTTTTCGTGGCGGAGGTGTCCCGCAAATACCACTTTCCCCTCGCCAAATGCAAGATCATCTACGACTGCGTGAGCTGCTGTGTGGCGATTGGGATGTCCCTCCTCCTCTTCGGATGGAGCAACGGACTCTGTGGGGTGAAATGGGGAACCATCGTCTGCGCCATCCTCAACGGAAACATAATCCACTGGATCAGCCGATTTATGGAAACACACTTCGACTTCCGGGATGGTCTGAAGCTTCGCCCGCTCTTTGAGAAATAAGAAAAACTGCCGTGTCCGATTTTGAACAAATGGAATGCGGCAGTCTTGTTTTGCTTGAGTCGATTTTTTGTTTCCGTCACAGAACCTTCGAGAGAAAGTCCCGGAGTCTGGGGTTTTTCGGATTTCCGAAGAATTCCTCCGGCGGGGCTTCTTCCAGAATCTTGCCTTCGTCGATGAAAATCACCCGGTTGGCAACTTCTCTGGCAAATCCCATTTCGTGGGTGACGATGACCATGGTCATACCGTCTTCCGCCAGGGATTTCATCAGATCCAGCACTTCCCCGACCATTTCCGGGTCGAGAGCGGAGGTGGGTTCATCGAAAAGAATCACGTCCGGATTCATCGCCATAGCGCGCACGATGGCAACCCGCTGCTTCTGTCCCCCGGAAAGCGTAGAGGGGTACACATCCGCCTTTTCTTCCAGCCCAATCCGGCGAAGGAGACGAAGGGCGTTTGCCCGCGCCTCTTCTTTGATCTGCTTCTTGTCCGTTGTGATGGGCATTTTTTCTTTTTTCGCCTTTTCACCCCGGAACAGATTGGTAAATCCAATCCAGGCGTTGGCGATTTTCGTCTTGCGGAGATCCGCCAGTCCGATATGCACCGGTGCCAGCATGATGTTCTGAATCACCGTTTTGTTGCTGAACAGATTGAATTGCTGGAACACCATCCCCATTTTCCGGCGGTGAATGTTGATGTCCACCTTTGGATCCGCAATGTCCACGCCGCGGAAGATGATCTGTCCCCCAGTGGGGTCTTCCATGCAGTTGAGACAGCGGAGGAAGGTGCTTTTGCCGCTTCCGGAGGGGCCGATGACACAGACGATATCACTCTTTTCGATCCGAATATCGATGCCGCGCAGGACTTCGTGATTGCCAAAACTCTTTTTCAGGTCAATTACGTCGATCACTTTTTCTCAGTCCCCTTTCCATGAGTTTGATGCCGAGGGAAATCAGCATGACGAGGGCGATATAGATGATCGCCATCACCGAATACGGCACCATAAATTCGTAGGAATTGGTACCGATCATATTGAACGCCTTATAGAGGTCGGAGGCACCCACGAAGGACACCACGGACGTCTCTTTGATCAGAGCGATGAACTCGTTGCCCAGAGTGGGAAGAATATTCTTCACCGCTTGAGGAATGATAATCTTCATCATGGTGACGCCGAAGGACAGCCCCACTGCCCGTCCGGCTTCCATCTGACCCGGATCCACCGACTGGATCCCGCTTCGCATGATTTCCGATATGTACGCGCCGCTGTTCAGACCAAATACCATCACGGAAACCGCCAGGCTGGTCATCCGCACACCCATGAGGGGCAGAAGAACGAAATAGAACAGAAGGAGTTGTACCACCATGGGAGTTCCGCGGAACAATCCCACGTAGAAGGAACAAATGCTGTCCAGTACCCGTGGCAGGACTTTGTATTTCGGAAGCACCCGGACGGTGGCAATCAGCGTTCCGATGACGATCCCGATGATCAGACCCATCACCGCAATGATGAGGGTGTTCTTCAGACCCGTGAGAACCGAAACATAGCCGCCGTTATCCAGAAAGGCTTCCAGAAACGTATCGATTTTTAACTGAAAACTTCCCATAATTCCCTTATAAAACACGCCGCTCTCCCGTTTGGATCATGCCGTCAGGCAAACAGGAGAGCAGCCCGTCATTTTAATTCATATGTTATGTATTCGGTGCGAGGATTAGTTCATTTTGTTGTAAGCAGCCGCAATGCAGTCAGCGGGAGCCGCGTCGATGATCACGTAGTCAATGTTACCGTTGATCATATCGTTGACTGCGAGAGAACCGTTGGTGTAGCCCTTGCATTCTACGGGGTAGCCGTCGAAGCCCCAGTCTGCGTCACCCATGACATAGAACTGACCGGTGGTACCGTTCTGAACGCCGATTACGGTGCTCTTATCCTTTGCGCTGAGGATAGCGGCTACGTCATCCGCGGTCTTGCAGGCGTCAAAGGTGGTGTCGTCCGCTCTCACGATGATCTTCTGAGAAGCCATGTAGTAGGACTTGGTGAAGGTTACGTGTTCTTCTCTGTCGGGCTTTACGGTCAGACCTGCCATCGCGATGTCTGCCTTCTGCTGACCAACGGAAAGACATACGGATTCAAATTCCATGTTGCTGATCACCAGTTCCTTGCCCAGGTAGTCCGCCAGAAGAGCTGCGATTTCCATGTCGATGCCGAGGTAGGTTGCGCCGCCGTCGGTGGTGTATTCGAAGGGTTCAAAGCCGGCGTTGGTTGCTACTACGAGCTGATCCTTGGATTCGTCGTAAGCCGCGGAGGTCACAGCGGTGGGAGTGCCGTCGCCGAAGTACTTATTGCAGATTGCGTCGAAGGTGCCGTCTCCCATGATCTGGTCGATGAATGCGTTGGTCTTTTCGAGCAGTTCAGGCTGGGTCTTATCCACACCGAATGCATATTCTTCTTCGGTCAGATTGATGTCGATGACCTTTACGCCCTTTGCGCTGTCGGTACCGCAGGAAACCAGAGCTGTCATTGCCAGGATTGCCGCGAGAACCAGAGTGAGAATTCTCTTCATGATGTGTTCTCCTTTTGATAAAAAATAAAGTTGTTAGGGATCTATCGCAACCCGGAGGATTTCTCCGGAGAATGCACGTTATCGGAGTTTGTAAATAAATATTATGTGATTCGTGAATATTATACCACTCTATCGGGGAAAATGCAAGACTTTCCGGGAGAATGATTGGGGTTTTCACAGAAAAATCCGTACTTTTCCGCAGGTTCCGGCTGGGCACGCATAAAAAAACGCCGACGGGGCATCCTAAATTTCAGATTTCACCCAACAGGGAGGCTTTATGGAGTTTTTTTCAAACCAGAGCAGCGATGCATCCGAGGCTTGTGAAAATCAGGCGGACGACACCACCCTCGACACCATTATCAAAAGCGGCAGTGTAATTTCCTCCTCCGGAAGCGAGACCATTCATTGTCTGACCATCATTGGACAGATTGAGGGGCATTACCTCCTCGGCGACGGACAGAAAACCACCAAATACGAGCATATCATCCCCCTCCTCGTCTCCATTGAAGAAAGCAAGGAAATTGACGGGATGCTGATGATCCTCAATACCATGGGCGGGGATGTGGAAGCGGGACTTGCCATCGCGGAGATGATTTCCAGTATGTCAAAGCCCACCGTTTCTCTCGTGCTGGGAGGCAGTCATTCCATCGGGGTTCCTCTGGCAGTGTCCGCGGCGCGCTCCTTCATCGTGCCCTCCGCCACCATGACCATTCATCCCGTCCGGATCAGCGGCACCGTGGTGGGAGCGCCCCAGACGTACTACTATTTCGAGCGGATGCAGCAGCGGATCGTGGATTTCGTCTGCTCCCACTCGGGCATCTCCGGAGAGGAACTGGAAAAGCTCCTGCTCCGCACCGATCAGATTGCCACGGACGTGGGCTCCATCATCGACGGCAAAGAAGCCGTTCGGCTGGGACTCATCGACGAAGCGGGCGGTCTTTCCAAAGCTCTCGATGCGCTCCGGCAGATGATTCGAGAACGGAAAGGGTAAGAAGCGTCCTTTTTTTCACAATTCCCTTCCATTTGGCAAAAATTTATGATACAATAGACGTAATAATAGAAAGAATCTTTTTGACCTACGACAAGGAGCCAAATATGGCGGATAAAAAAGACGAAATCATTTCCCTGCAACTGGATCTGATCCGAAAAATGACGGAAAACAACATCCGCAGACTCAGCGATGACATCTGGGGTCCCTCCCGGAAATCGCCGACTGCCCCCACCTCCCCCGCATCCCCTTCCGTTTCCCCGGAGACGCAACCAGACGGCAAAACCGACACCCCCGCCTCGGAGGATGCATCGCTCCTCAAGGCATCGGACGGTGCGGATGGCGGTGCTCCCGTACCGGAGGACGACGACATTCCCCCGAAGGAGAACATCGACGATCTCCGGGCGGAATTGGACTCCTACATCGGGCTGACCGAAGTGAAAAAGGAAGTCCAGAGCCTTATCAACATGGCGGCGGTGTACAAAATGCGCCGGGACAACCATCTCCCCACCGCGGACGTATCCCTCCACATGGTGTTCTCGGGAAATCCCGGCACCGGCAAAACCATGATCGCACGGTTTATGGCGCGGGTGTATCACGCTCTGGGGCTTCTCTCCAAGGGAAAGCTGATCGAAGTGGATCGAAGCGGACTGGTGGCAGGCTACATCGGGCAGACCGCCATCAAGACTGCCAAAGTGCTGGAAAGTGCCATGGGAAGTGTTTTGTTCATTGACGAGGCCTACACCCTCACATCGAAAACGGAGAACGATTTCGGATTTGAAGCCGTCGACACCATTCTCAAAGCCATGGAGGACAACCGGGACGATCTGGTTGTCATCGTGGCGGGGTACATAGATTTAATGGAAGAGTTCGTGAACTCCAATCCCGGACTCCGCTCCCGTTTCAACAAATACGTGGACTTTGCGGACTACACAGCGGAGGAAATGATGGCGATTTTCCGTCTGAACTGCGAGAAGAGCTGTTATGTGCTAGGAGACGGTGCGGAAGACGAGATCCGCGGGTATTTCGAAGCCGTAGCAGAGGCTGCGGGAGAATTCGGCAATGCCCGTGGAGTCCGGAACACCTTTGAAAAGCTGCTCAGCGAACAGGCGAACCGCCTTGCCATCCTCCCCTCCGTTACAAAAGAGGATCTGATGACCATCACAAAAGAAGACGTTCTCCTTGCCCTGTATGAGCGGGACGAGAGCGACCCTTCTGCCGATTCCGACGAACAGGAGAATATGGAATGACAACGGAAGAACTGATCCGGCGTGCCGAGGTCGCCATGACCCGCGCCTATGCTCCCTATTCCCGCTTTCAGGTGGGTGCCGCTCTGCTCACGGAGGATGGAGCGGTTTACACGGGATGCAACCTCGAAAACGCCGCCTATTCCCCCTGTATCTGTGCCGAGCGCGCCGCGTTTGCCGCCGCAGTGGGGGATGGGCATCGAAAATTCGTGAAAATTGCCGTCGTGGGCGGAATGGGAGGAGCACTCTCCTCCTTCACCTATCCCTGCGGTGTGTGCCGGCAGGTGATGCGGGAATTCTGCGGGAACGATTTTGTCATTGCCGTATCGGACGGAACCGCTGTCCGGGAATGCACCCTCGCGGATCTCCTGCCCTATTCCTTCTCCGCCAACGACCTGAAGGAGGACTGACCCATGCGAATGTACGATTTACTCAGCAAAAAACGCCACGGACTCCCCCTGACCGACGAAGAAATTGCCTGGTTCGTCCGGGGCTACACCGACGGGGACATTCCCGATTATCAAGCGTCCGCCCTGTGCATGGCAATCTGCTGTCAGGGAATGACCGACGAAGAATGCGCCTCCCTCACCCGACATATGATGCACTCCGGGGACGTGGTGGATCTCTCCGCCTTTCCCCACACGGTGGATAAGCACAGCACCGGTGGAGTGGCAGACAATACCACGCTGATTCTCCTCCCCATCTGTGCCACCCTCGGCATGACGGTCGCCAAAATGTCCGGGCGGGGTCTGGGTCACACCGGCGGCACCATCGACAAGCTGGAATCCATTCCCGGCTTCCGCGTGGATCTCACCTCCGACGAATTCGTCTCCCGCATTCGCACCGTGGGAGCCGCCCTCATCGGTCAGACCGGCAATCTGGCTCCCGCGGACAAGAAACTCTACGGGCTCCGGGACGTGACCGCAACGGTCGACTCCATTCCCCTCATCGCCTCCAGCGTCATGTCAAAAAAACTGGCGTCCGGCGCAGAAACCATCGTATTGGACGTGAAATACGGCAGCGGTGCCTTCATGAAAACCCCAGAGGATGCCTGCCGTCTGGCACAAGCCATGGTGAACATCGGCAAGGCAAACGGGCGAAAAACTGCCGCTCTTGTGACCTCCATGGAGTTTCCCCTGGGAGATGCCGTGGGCAATTCTCTCGCCATTCAGGAAGCCGTCGCCGTTCTGCGGGGCGAAAAGCGCGGGGAACTCTACGACGTAAGCCTCACCCTCGCCGCCGCCATGTTCTCCCTCTCCTATGGAATTTCCGAAGACGAGGCGCGGAAACAGGTGGAAGCCACCCTTCACTCCGGTGCCGCGTATGAGAAATTTATTCAGTGGATCGAAGCCCAGGGCGGGGACAGCCGTGTGATTGAGAACAACACCTTCCCCGTAGCCAAGCACACCCGCATCGTCCGGGCAGAAGCCGACGGATACGTGTGCAGGATGAATGCGGAGGAAATCGGCAATGCCGCCTGCCTTCTGGGAAGCGGAAGACGCACCAAGGAGGACATCCCCGATCTCGCGGCAGGCATCACCCTCTCCGTGCGCCACACCGATTTTGTCCGGGCGGGCGATCCCCTTGCCACTCTCTACACCAATACTCCTGCGGAACTGGACGAAGCGGAAAATCTGCTCCGCGGTGCCATCCGGTTCTCTCACGAAAAGCCCGAAGCCATTCCCGCGGTGTATCAAATCATTCGCTGACCCATCATCCTCCCCGTTCCCTTTCCGGAGCGGGATATGGAAAGGAGTTTTTTTATGAAGACCTATCTGCTCCCCGAAAATCACAACGCCTACAAAGCCAATCTCCATTGCCACACCACCGTATCCGACGGCGGACTCAGCCCTGAAGACACCAAGGCGGCGTATCAGGCAAAGGGGTATTCCATCATTGCCTTCACTGACCACGACGTGTTGGTGGATCACCGGGATCTGTGCGACCAACATTTTCTTGCTCTCAACGGCTACGAAATGGAAGTCAATGAACAGGGCAATGCCCGCGGATTTGGCAGTCCCCGCACCTGCCATATGTGTCTCATCGCCAAAAAGCAGGACAATCTGACCCAGGTCTGCTACCACAAGGATCGCTACATCTGGGGCAATGGCCTCCAGTACAAGCCCCAGCTTCGCTTTGACGGGGACGACTACAACCGGGTGTACTCTCACGAGGGAATCAACGATATGATCCGCCGGGGACGGGAAGCGGGATTCTTCGTGACCTACAATCACCCCGCCTGGTCCCTGGAACGCTACCCCGAATATTCCGGCTACGAGGGCATGGATGCCATGGAAATCTTCAACACCGGATGCTGGCGGGAAGGCTACGACGAATACAACGGACACGTGTACGACGATCTCCTGCAGCAGGGAAAGCGCATCTTCTGCATCGCAGCGGACGACAATCACTACGGCAATCAGTACGACTGCTTCGGCGGCTGGGTAAACATCCGCTGTGACAGTCTGGACTACGATTCCGTTATCGCCGCGCTGGAAAAGGGACATTTCTACGCCTCCACGGGTCCTTCCATTTTCGACTACACCATCGAAGACGATATCGTACATATCACCACCTCCCCCGCAAGAGAGATTCACTTCATCACCGCCGCCCGCCGCTGTCAGATCGCAAGTGCCCCCGCCGGTCAGACAATCACGGAGGCATCCTTCCGGGTGGATCGCGCCCATGACCTCTATTTCCGCGTGGACGTGATTGACGAAGCCGGTCAGCGCGCCAACACCAACGCCGTCTTCGTGGACACCCTTTGAGGCACAGGTGCTCCCCATGAAACGTATTCGATTCCGCCCAATCCTGTGTGTGCTTCTTGTCCTCCTTTTCCTCCTCCCCGGCTGCTCGGATGGAGCAAGTACCGAAGAAACCCGGCAGGTCGCGATTCTCATGTACCACGACTTCACGGCGGAAGGGGAAGCGGGAGATTACACCGTTTCCGCCGCCGTCTTCGAAGACCATCTCCGTGCCCTGAAGGAAGCGGGTTACACCGCCGTCACCTTCCAGGATCTGGCAGATTTTGTCCTCCGGAACGGTTCCCTTCCCGAACGCCCGGTGGTGATCTCCTCCGATGACGGGTACACGGGCGTTCTCACCGTGGCTCAGCCCCTTTGCCAGCGGTATGGAATGGTCATGAGCTGTGCCATCATCGGCAGTCGCATTCACGCGGACAGCCATTTCGTCCCCGGCGACAATGTTCCGAAGGGTCTGGAAATCACATCCCACACCTACGATCTCCATAAAACCACCGATGGGGCGGAGGGCTTGAATCTGCCCTATCAGAAGGATGACAAATACCGCGCCCTGCTCACAGACGACGTGACCGCCATGAAGCAAGAATTCGCGGAGGCGTTCCCTGAGGTTGCCACCATTCTGGTATACCCCCACGGCGCGTATTCCGACACCTCCGATGCCCTTCTCCGGGATCTCGGCTACGAAGTCACCGTTTCGGTAGATCACGGCATCGCCGAAATCACCCGCGGAGATGCGCAGTCCCTGATGCACCTGCCTCGGCTGGGAGTATATGAAACCATGGACGGACGCGCGCTCCTTTTTGCCATTCACCGCGCCGCACACTAAATTGATCAAAAAATACATAACGAGGTAAAATACTATGCAATACAGAACCATTGCCAAGCTCGGCATTGACGTTTCCCTTTTCGGTATGGGTTGTATGCGTTTCCCCATGACCACCAATGAAGCCGGAGAAAGCGTCGTGGACGAATCCATCTCTACCCCCATCATCCGCCACGCCATTGAAGAAGGCGTCAACTATTTCGACACCGCTTTCGTCTATTCCGGCGGGGAAAAGAATGAGCGGGCTCTTGGTCACGCTCTTCGGGATGGCTACCGGGATCGGGTGTACATCGCCACCAAAATCCCGGCGCATCTGGTAAATGAACCGGCGGATCTGGAAAAGATTCTGAACAAGCAGCTCGACAATCTGGAAACCGACCACATCGACTTCTACCTGCTCCACTCCATGAACAAGGACGGCTGGAAAAAGATGCAGGAAATGGGCGCGCTTGCGTTCCTCGATCGCATGAAGGCTGCCGGGAAAATCAAGTACGCCTGCTTCTCCTTCCACGACGATTACGAAACCTTCTGCCAAATCCTTGACGGGTACGACTGGGATATGTGCCAGATTCAGTTCAACTTCATG
>JAZSQX010000183.1:0-4373 GCA_045538235.1 Eubacteriales bacterium | reverse complement strand
GGATTGCTCCGGATCCGATCCAGTGCCGCCCCGCCCCATTTTTTATAAATCTTCATGGCGGCCTGGGGCGTAAAATAGTCATGGCAGAACATGAGCACCGCCCGCGCCCCGGAAATTGCCTTAAAATTCTCGGAAATGGCGGCGGCCTTCTTCTGGGTGATCCCGGAAATATCGCACAGCCAGTCGGGATGCTCCTCGATCACGTGAAACGCATCCGTGCCGAACTTTTCCATAATCCGCTGTGCCGTCTTGGGGCCGATCCCCTTCACCGCCCCGGAAGCCAGATACCGGAGCATATCCCCCTCTTCGGCAGGAAGGGTCTTTTCGTACGTCTCCGCCTTGAACTGCCGCCCGTAAACCGGATGATTCACCCACTGACCGTAAGCGGTAATCTTGTCCCCCTCCGCCAGATACGGAATGGTTCCCGTTACCGTCACCGGATACCCGTCCCCATCCTCAATCTCGCAAATGGTGTACCCGTTCTCCTCATTCTGATAAATAATCGAATCCACAATCCCGGAAACGGACTCCATCTCCGCCTGCATGGGTTCTTTCATGAAAATCCGCCTCCTTTGGGGGATACGGTCGCTTTTTGAAAAAAGCTCCGCAAAAACTTTCTGAAAATTTGATCTATGGGAGACTGCGCCGCCATATTGACAGCGTAAATCGAAGTGTAACTTACAAGGCGTAAGCCTTCATTCGCGCAGCGAACATCATTTCTTTTTCTCCGCGTCTCTCCGGAAGATGGCGCTCAGCGTGCCGGCACAGCGGTACACCGCTTCCTTGTCCGCGTCATCAAAGTCCTCGAGCGTACCGAGAATCTCCGCGAGAATTTCCCCCAGCATTCCGTCCATGTACGCGTCGCCCACCTCCGTGATGGTGAGGAACACCTGCCGGCGATTGGTGACACCGTGCATCCGGCGAACGTAGCCGTCCCGTTCCAGATCGTTCACCAATTTTGTCGCCTGCTGTTTCGTGATGCCGATTTCCTCCGCCAGTCCCGTCATCGTCAGGGGAACCTGCCGGGATTGCTTCAGGAGATACAGCACCGTAAATCCGTGGGAATGGATGCGGAATCGGTTTTCTTCCACCAAATGCCGCCGCACTAAGGCATAAAAATCCATCATAAACCGGAGAAATTCCTCCGCCACTGCCCCGTCGCTTCGTTTTTCCTGCGCATTTATGCCAACCATGGGCTCCTCCTTCCGTCTTCCTATAAAAGGACTGCCGTACGGCACACAGTGTCAATACGGCAGATTGTAGTATCGAATTTTGTGGTGTCGAGCATCCCGTTACTTCTTCTCGTCCCCGAGAACGGCGGAGAGAATCACCTGGACAATAGCGGCGGCAACGAAAACCAGCCATCCGTCCCAGAAGAAATACCACCGGAACAGGAAGAACACGATCACTGCCCCCAGCCACAGAATTCCCGACAGCCCTTCCCGCAGAACCTTTCTCGTGGGTTTTCCCTTGAGAATCTTCCCGGTCATGTCGAGAAACGTCTGCCCCATTGCCGCCCAGGGAAACACCAGCAAGGAGATTCCAACCCGAAACGTCCGGTTCAGCACAAAGAACAGAAGCACCGCAGCGAGCCACAGCACCGACGATGCCGTTCCGAGGAGCTTCGACATCTTTTTCCCCCTCGCCTTCGCCTGATCCCGCGCAAAATCCTCTTCCGTTTTGGGCATCGCCCGGAGAATGGCTTCGATTTCGTCGATGTTTTTCAGAACGTCCCGGTACGCATCCAGCTCACTCATTCCAGCCGCCACCCGCTGATCGTATTCCTTCCCCAGCTTTTCCGCCAGTTCCGAATACTTCGCCGCGGCGGCAGAGGAGCCCGCCTTCTGGCAGACCGATTTAATTTTCCGTTCCAGTTCTTGTTTCATAATCGTTTCGAATTCTGATTATTTGTCTGACAAGCTGACCTGCGTCCACTGGATTCCGTAAGCGTCGTACACGTACGTGTCATCGGGGAGGAAGAAGGCATCCTGTGCATACACGTCCCCGCTTCCCAGCCGCATTCCGTTGTGGTACTTGCCCCGGTACACCGCCAGATGCACGTGTTTGCCTGCGGAAACGCCATAATTGCCGTTGTGGTAGAAGTATTCCCCCTGTTTCAACCCCATTCCCAGAGAAAGATCGGAAATGTCGTTGTCGTGCAGGAAAGAGATTGTCATGTAATCGTACGTGCCATCCGCATAGCGCACCTTTTCGTTGCTCTGGATCCACACCGCGTTGCACGCCTCGTAGGACGGGTCAATCCGCACCACGGTGGCGTTGAAGGGCGCGCGAACCGCTCCCTCCGTCGGCTGAATATCCAGCGCATTCTGGCTCATGTGGGAATAGGTGTCATAGGCCCCCTGGGTAACCACAAGGGAGTTTGCCACAAAGATCGCCAGCTCTTCCCCATAGGAGTTGAGCACTCCCTGCCGTTCAAATTCCCAGGACTGCACGGCCGCCTCTCCGGCATCTGCCAGAACCACGCTCGCTCCGTTGGTGGAGCACTCCACCGCCGACAAATACCGACCACTTGCCGCAGAGGTGATGGTCCAGGTACCGTCCGCGGAGCCTTCAATCTGAAATTCCAGCGCACTCTGTCCCGTGGCATGGTAAAGCCCCACGCCGGAACTATACGCGGATTCGCCCACGACCCGTCCGTATCCGTAAAGGGATGCGGCGGAGTAGAGATAATACGTGCCGCGCTCCGTGCGTTCAATGCGGAAGGTCTGGGTGATATCGTCCGTCCCTTCCCACAGAGTCACAGGAACCCCTTCGTAATCGCTGTTCATACCGGACACCGCCACGTTCAGGAGCTTTCCCCCTTCACTTGCCCGGATTTTGTAGTAGCCGTCTGGCACAATCCACTCGGTACCGTAGCCCACGGCATCCATGTAGGCATCAATTTCCTCTCCCCGGCGGCACCAGAGAAGGAATACCGCGTCCCGGTAGGAGATCACACCGCGCTCCACCAGATAATCCGAATACACCCGGTCACTGTCCTTCATGGTAGCGCGCAGGGTGTTGTACATCGCAAGAACCGCACCGCCCCGGGTGAGAGGCGCATTCCGGGCTGTGAGGCAAATCCCCGCATCCCGTGCGTATTCCGCCGCCATATAATAGGTATAATCTCCCTCTTCCATCCGGTAACCGAGAGCGTAGAGCATATAGCTCATGAACCGTTCCGTGGTTTCCGCCACCTCAGGCTCATACTCGGTGCCCGTGAGGTCGCCAAGGAGTCCCAGATCGTACAGCCGTCCCACGTAACCGGAAGCCCAGTCGGGCACGTCCGTGAAGGGGTGCGTGTACCGTCCGCTCAGCGCCTCCTCTTCCATTCCCAGAAGACGGACGGCGAACACGGCGGATTCCACCCGAGTCAGACCGCTTGACAGCCGGAATTCCATCCCGCCGCTCAGATTGGTGCCGCTTCCGGTGAGCATCTTCAGATAATAGAGACGCATGGCGGCATCGTCCACGGAGAGAACAGAACCCGCCCGGATAGCGGAATCAATCCCGGGCTTTGAATAAATATTGGCAGATCCGATGAGCGTCATTGCCGCGGCAGGCGTGACGAGGGCAGTCAGTGACAGCACCAGCGCCGTCCCGCAGGCAAGAAGTTTTTTCCGTATCATAAAAATCGAACAATTCCTTTGTATAATTTTTTCGCAGGCACCCGAAAAAGGAGCCTTAATCAAATTATGCCATTTATGATTATACAATGAAAAAAGCCATTCGTCAAGCGGAAATTTGCGCAAAAAACGTCAAAAAATGAAAAAAAGACCCGAAAACACCCCATTCGGGTCACTTTTTCGCAAAAAACTGTGATGATTTCCCCATTTCCGGGGCGCAGGAGGACGGCGGGGGATGTGATACAAATTTGTCAATATCGTGGAACTCCACGAGAGATATTTTTCCCTTTCCTCTATAATGGGCACAGAAATATCGGAATTCCACGAAAGGGGAGACCAAATGAATCTGAACGACGCCATCATCCGGCGCATCCATGAGCTTTGTGAGGAGCGCAAGATCAACATCTGCGACGCATCTCTGAAAGGCGGCATGTCCCCCTCCGCTCTGTACGATCTGATCAAGGGACGCACGAAATGTCCGAAGGTCATCACCGTGAAGCGGTTCTGCGAAGGAGCCGGCATCACCCTGTCGGAATTCTTCGATCGGGATTACTTCAACGACACAGAAGAATAAACAAGAGAGTCCGTCCGGATCTACCGGATAGACTCTCTTTTGTGTATTCCTGATGAGCACAAAGTGATTCCTACTAAACCGATTGTTATTCCTCTTGTCCCAATTCGACAAAGTGTTCCCGATACCTGCCTGTGTCGAACAAACCCGTAGGGGCGTATCACGATGCGCCCGCT
>JAZSQX010000007.1:0-7594 GCA_045538235.1 Eubacteriales bacterium | reverse complement strand
ATCATCAATGCCGGTATCGCAAAAGTCTTTATCCGAGACTCGAAAGACACCTTCCGTGAAATCACCGCCTCCGACTGGATCGAAGACGATGACAGTCTTTCCGGGGTTCTCGGCTACTGAAAACACGAGGTAATGGTATGAAAATCGCACGAATTTCCCTTCTGCTCCTTTTGGCTTGCCTTCTTCTGCTCTCCTGCTCCTCTTCCCTTGTGAGTCTCAAATACGAAGACGGCACATTTTATAACAAAGGGCAGAAGCTGACTTACCTTCCCGCTCCCGCTAACTTTGATCCCTATGCCATTGGGGAAGCCTACGCTTACTATGAGCCGGGAAAAATGACCCTTTATGAAATTCAGGGGCTGGATCCAAAAAAATGGCTGACAGAAGAATATTCCGGCAACTCCACCACCGTATTTTACGAGGACAGCGTCACTCTCCCAACCCTGCGTGAAATGGCTCCCACCTCCGCTTTTCTCTGCGTCACCGATGAGTTGATCATCTCCATTGCGGAGATCACGGAAAAGGACACCATCCAGCAGTTGATTGACCTGTATGAATCGGGTGAAAAGACCATGTGGCCCATGGATGATGCCACGACTTTCTACGACCTGCGGTTCTATTCTGAAAACCTGTATCCTCATCTGTACTACACCCTTGTGGTAGCCGTTTTCCCGGATGGTACTTATCTGTATGATCGAGAAACCCGGGAATGCGTCGTGATTGGAGACATTCTGGATGGATACCTGCATTGAGTCTGAAACGCGTGCCGCATCGGAAATGGTTCCCTCGGGCATGAAAAAAACAAAGATTCTCTTTATCTGCACTGGCAATACCTGCCGCTCCCCCATGTGTGCCGCCATCTATAACGCCCGGTATGCCGGAAAGGGTGCGGCTGCCCTCTCCCGTGGGTTGTATGCGGACGGCTCTCCCATCACCTCTCACGCGGCAGCGGTATTGAAGGAAAACAAGATCCCCTCCACCGCCTTCAATGGATACGAGGAGCACTTCTCACGGACGGTGACGAAGGCGGACGTGGAAACTGCCGATCTGGTTGTGGGGGTTTCCTCTTCTCACGCCATGGAACTTCTGTTCCGGTTTCCCGAATATGCATCGAAAATCACCTGCCTCCCGACCGATATTCCGGATCCTTACGGTGGGGATCGGACGGCATATCAGGTGTGCTTTGATCGGATTGACGAGGCCCTTTCACGGATGTTTGCAAAGGAGGCACCTTTTGAAGATTGTTAAAGCGGATGCTTCTCACCTCGACGAGATTGTTGCCTTAGAGGAAAGCGCCTTTTCCTCTCCCTGGTCGCGTCAGAATTTCGAGGACAGTTTTGCTTCTGAAAACATTTCATTTTATGCGCTGTTTGACGAAACAGAACTCCTTTGCGGCTTTTACTGCCTGATGATCATCGACGGGGAAGCGGAGCTTCTGAATATCGCGGTTGCCAATTTTGTCCGACGATGCGGCTTCGGCACGCTCCTTCTCTCCCACGCCATGGATCTGGCGAAATCCCGCAGTGTGGAGACGGTTTATCTGGAGGTTCGGGAATCCAACATTCCCGCTCGTCGTCTCTATCGGCGATTCGAGTTTGAAGAACTGGGAATCCGCCGCAATTATTACGCAAAACCCATGGAAAATGCCGTGATTATGCGAAAATTTCTCACAAGTCCTCAGGAAAGTGATGCTGTATTATGATCATTTTTGCAATCGAAAGCTCCTGTGATGAAACCTCTGCCGCCGTTGTTCGGGCGGAAGGAGAAAAACTGACCATTCTCTCCAACGTGGTGTCGTCTCAGATTCCCATCCATGCCCTCTACGGCGGTGTGGTTCCCGAAATTGCCAGCCGCGCTCACTGCGAAGCCATTACAAGCGTGGTAGCGGAAGCCATTGAGCAGGGCGGCATCTCCCTTGAAAATATCGACGCGATTGCCGTTACCTTTGCGCCCGGTCTCATCGGTTCTCTTCTGGTGGGAGTCAGTTTTGCCAAATCCCTGGCAAGCCGGCTGAACGTTCCCCTGATTCCGGTAAATCACATTGAAGCCCACGCGGCTGCCGCTTATTTCGATCACGAAGAACTGAAGCCCCCGTATCTGGCGTTGGTGGTTTCCGGCGGTCATACCTCCCTGTACCGTGTAGCCCAGTACAACTCCATGGAAGAAATCGGCGGTACCCGGGATGATGCCTGCGGAGAAGCCTTTGATAAAGTCGGACGGGTCATGGGGCTTCCCTATCCCGGCGGTGCGGCGATGGATCGTCTGGCGGAAGAGGCATTCCGGCGTTTTGATTATACAAAAAAAGATGCTCTGTCCTTCCCTTCTCCCGCTGTACACGACGACACCTTCGATTATTCCTTCAGCGGACTCAAGACTGCGGTAATCAACCACATCCACAACGAAAAGCAAAAGAGAAAATGCGACGAGCTCCCGGAAGAAGTATGCTGTGAAATCGCGGGCGCGTTTACCAAAGCAGTTTGCGATGGTGTTGTGAAGAAACTTCGACTTGCACTGCGCTCTACCGGACTGAAGACGCTGGTGATGGCGGGAGGCGTTGCCGCTAACTCCCATCTGCGTGCTGCTGTGGAGGCGGAATGCGGTAAAAACGGTGTCCATTTCATCGTGCCGCCCCGTTCTCTGTGTGGGGACAACGCTGCCATGACTGCCGCAGCCGGCTATTTCCAGTACCATGCCGGAATCGTCGCGGATTCTTCTCTCAACGCTTTTGCCTCCGATGAAGCGGCGGAAGACTATCTGCGGCAGTTGAAAGAAGCTGCTCGTAGCACGCAATCGTGAGAAAAGATAAAAAATCGGCGATCTCCTGTGGTTGCAAGATTGTGAATACTGATGTACAATATAGGCGACGGTATTTTGATCGGCAATCGACATCTTTTGTCCCCTATTTCCAGAAGTTATGAAATTGGATGGTTGATTGTATGAAAATCGTTCCAAAATATCACAATAAAATTCTCTCCATTCCGGGAGAAATCGTGGCAGAGCGTCTCACGGAAGCGTCGAAGGATGAACTCAAGGTTCTGTTGGCGGTCTTTTCCGAGCAGGAATTTGATGTCAGCGAGCTGGCTTCCCGGCTTGACATGACCGTAAACGCCTTCAACCGTGCGCTGAACGTCTGGCTGGAAACCGGAATTATGGAAGCGGATGCTCCTGTGGCAGTTTCGAAAAAGACACCTGCCAAAAATGCCGCTGAAAAGAAGCCTGCCGTAAAGAAATCCTCTTCCGTTCGCACCGTAACGGTACACACTTCTCTTCCACACTACACCACGGAAGAACTGGCGGATGCTGTGGAGAACCGGATAGGTACAGCGGAACTTCTGGATTCCTGCCAGCAGATTCTCGGAAAGATGTTCAATGCCAACGAAACGGCGACCATCATTGGCTTGATGGATCACCTCTCCCTTTCCAGCGAGTACATTCTGCTTCTCTGTTCCCATGCATCTTCCGTACATAAAAAATCCGTTCGCTACATCGAAAAAACCGCCATTGATCTCTATGACCGGGACGTCATGACCTATTCCGAACTGGAAACCGAGCTCAGCTTGATTGAACGGCGGATTTCCACCGAAGCATTCGTAAAGAATCTCTTCGGTGTGGGGAAACGGGCCCTCATCAAAAAGGAAAAGGAATTTATCAAAGCCTGGGCTGAAAAATATGCCTTTTCCCACGACATGATCGAAGAAGCCTATGAAATCACCGTAAACAACACCGGCGAAGCCAGCATGAACTACGCCAATGCGATTTTGGAAAACTGGTATGCAGCCGGATTCCAAACGGTGGACGAGGTCAGAGCTGCAGAGGCAGAGCGAAAAGGCAAACAGGAAAAGCTCAGCGGAACCAGTTTTGACACCGACGAATTTTTTGATGCCGCCCTCAAGCGATCTTACGGCGGCTCCCAGAACTGACGGAAGGAGAAGCGACTATGAGCAGACGAGACAATATTCGCCGTGCAAAGGAAACCATCTCTCAGAGACGTGCGGACAGCATTGCCCGCTATGAACGGCATATTCGAGAAGCCAACGAGTCCATCCCCGGATTCCGTGCCATATCGGAAGAACTTTCCCTGACCGGGATGAAAATTTTTGCCGCTTCCCTTGGAAAAGGTGACGTGTCGCAAAGCGTGGATGATGTGCATCGAGAATGCGACAGACTTAACGAAAAGAAAGCGGAACTGCTTCTTTCCCACGGTTACCCCGCAGACTACTGCGATATCCAATATCATTGCCCCCATTGCTCCGACACAGGGTATGTGGGAATTACCATCTGCGAATGCTTCCGCAAAGAACTCCTAAAAGAATCACTGGCAGCGTCGGGGCTCTACCATCTCATTGAAACCCAAACCTTTGATACGTTCGATCTCAGTTACTATGCCGCGGCAGATCGCACTGTCATGGAACAGAATGTTGCCGCTCTCCGCGCATTTGCAGACAATTTTGATCCCGCGCGATGCGAGAATTTCCTCTTTTACGGCGGAACGGGGCTTGGCAAGACACATCTATCTTCGGCACTTGCCAAAGTTGTGATCGAGAAGGGTGCTTACGTGGTCTATGAAACCTCCATCACCCTTTTCGGAGATTACGAAGCAAGACGGTTTGGTTCCAACAGTTATTTTGAGGAATCGGATGCTGACGTGGATCGGTACCTGGACTGCGATCTTCTGATTATTGATGATCTTGGATGTGAAATGACCAATCAGTTCACCGTGTCCTGTCTTTATAACATCATCAACACCCGGATGCTGAAGCGGAAATCCACCGTGATCAGCACCAATCTATCCCAGAACGAGCTCCGGAAGCGGTATTCCGACCGCATCATCAGCCGCATCTTCGGTGAGTATAAACCCCTTCTCTTCCGCGGAAACGACGTGCGCGAGCAGAAAATCCGGCGACAGTTTTGAAGCAAGCCGTTCACTTGAAACGGCGTTTCCTATACAAAAACATTTCTGAAACGAGGTATCTACTATGAAAATCGGCGCAATGGTTGAATCCTTCCGTCTCGGCTTCAAGGATGGCGTGAAAAAGGCGGCTGAACTCGGCGTGGAAGGAATCCAGGCTTACGCAACTTACGGCGAATTGGCTCCCGAAAACATGACTGACGACAAAATTAAGGAAGTTCTTGACATCGTAAAGTCGAGTGGTCTGGTATTTTCCGCTCTCTGCGGTGACTTTGGCCACGGCTTCATGAACGAAGAAAACAACAAGATCTACGTGGAAAAATCCAAGCGCGTTCTCGACCTGGCGAAAAAACTGGAATGCTCCGTGGTTACCACCCACATCGGTACCGTTCCCGCTGAAGAAAACGCAACCAAGGAAATCATGCGGAAGGCTTGCCGCGAACTGGCAGAATATGCTGACTCCGTTGATGCCGCATTTGCTGTGGAAACCGGTCCTGAAACCGGTAAGATCCTCGGTGAATTCTTAGACTCGCTGGGTGCCGGCGGCGTTCGTGTCAACTTCGACCCCGCCAACCTGGTGATGTGCGTGGACGACAGACCGGAAAACGCTCTGAAGTATCTGGGGAAATACGTGGTACACACCCATGCAAAAGACGGTATCATGCTCAAAAAGCGTGTAGAAGCGGCTCTCGCAATCGGCGAAGAAGCGAAGGAACACAAGGCCATGATGGAAATGGGTCGCAAGTATCTGGAAATGCCCCTCGGTGAAGGCGATGTCAACTTCGACGTATACCTCCCCGCCCTGGCTGAAACCGGATTCAACGGCTTCCTCACCATCGAACGCGAAGTGGGCAATTCTCCCGAAAAGGACATCGCAATGGCAGTTGGTTTTCTGAAGGAGAAGATTGCAAAGTTCAATCTGCAGTGAGTGGTGTGGAACGATGAAATTACTGATTGCATCGGATCTTCACGGATCCGCTTATTATACGGAGCTTCTGCTCCGCCGCTATACCGAATGGGAAGCCGACCGTCTCGTTCTGCTGGGCGACATTCTCTATCATGGTCCCCGCAATGATCTTCCGAGAGATTACGCTCCCAAATCCGTTGCTTCTCAGCTCAACGCCGTGGCGGATCGCATTCTCTGCGTGAGAGGAAACTGTGAAGCGGAAGTGGACAGTCTTATGCTGGACTTCCCTCCCACACCGGATTACGGCATGATCTTTGACGGCAGCGTGGCACTGTATCTCTCCCACGGTCATCGGCAAAAACCGAAAATGCCGGAGTCTTCCCTGTATTTCACGGGACACACCCATGTTCCCCATGACTTCACGGAAGATGGCGTGCGGCACCTCAACCCGGGCTCCGTTTCCATCCCGAAGAACCATTCCCCCCACAGCGCGATTCTCTATGAGAACGGCGTTGTCACCTGGATGGATCTGGAAAGCGGACTCTCTTATACGCCCGCCCTTTGATGGATATCATTCAATTTAGACAAAAGCAAAATAACTGCCAGAGAAACTTTTTCTTCGGCAGTTTTGTTTTTTCATATAAAAACGTGAGAAAAGCGAAGTGCCTTTCTCACGCTGATAATTGGGGTTATGCGGCGTCAGCCAACTTTTTCAATCTCCGTTCAGTGGCAGCAGGTGCAGTTCAGAATCAGGAGAAGGAGAACGATGACGATGATCCACGCCAGGGTATCGTTTTCAAAGAAATTGCAAAGGCAGCCCATGATAAACCTCCGAGCCTTTCGGCTGTATTTTGTTTTTGGAGCGGCGTTTCTTCCGCTCTGATATCATGGTATGCGCGGGCGCGGGATCGGTTACTCTTTTTTGAGATCCAGCCGATCTGCTCCGAGAAAATCCGTGGCGGCGGTGAGACTGTTCGTAGGTATCTCAAGTCTGTCCCCGCAATATTTACAGAACACGGTCAGATGATCGTCGTGGATTTCCACCTCATATTCTCCATCCTCTTCACAGGAGCAATGGATCTGCCCTTCATCCGCCAATTCGCGCACCACGTACATCACAATGTCGAACACCTGGGGATCGCTCAGTTCCAGATTTTCTCCACGGCTTTTGGACAATGTTTCATAATCCGTTTCTCCCAGCATCTCGAGAAGCTCTTCTTCCGACTCTTTCATGGCGTTCTGTACCCGATCCTGTCTGCCGATGAAGCAGATGTCGATGCCGGAATAACTGCACGGCAGAGCGAACAATTCCTTTTCGAAGAACATTTGAGAGGAAATGAGAAAACTGTGCGGCGTGGGACACAGAAAACACGGAACGCCGATCCGCACCTTTTTATCTTTGTTGTATACGATTTCCAGTTCCGAGCCGCCGCAGGGACATTTCAGCCGGATCATGTCCGCCGTCAGCGTGAAAATCCCCACAAGACTCATCACGGAGGATCCGCATTCCGGACAGCGGTATGCTACCGTCGTTTCTTTCTTATCAAGAACCATAATATACCTCTCATCCATACGATATACGATATTATAACACCGTTTCCGCCAAAATGCAAGAACCTTTTGCCCAGTTTGGCGGCTGTTTTTTGCGTTTGAAAAATCCGGTGGTTGAATTTTGCGTTCTCCTGTGATATAATGGAGAAAAACGACAAACAGGAGGTGCGGGATGCGATTTGACACGGATGAAAAGATTCTCTATCTTTCCGTAACGGAGCTTACTT
>JAZSQX010000171.1:0-6132 GCA_045538235.1 Eubacteriales bacterium | reverse complement strand
CTGCAGAAACTCCCGCAGAAAACTCTTCTGAAGTGGTTGACCAGGCTCCTCAGACCTTCGACTTCGGTGTTGTTGCTGCTGTTGCTGCTGTCGTATCCCTCGCTGGCTACGCTGTTGCAAAGAAGCACTAATTTCGTAAATCTGCGCAAAATAACCGAAAAGCATCCGTTCGCGGGTGCTTTTCTTTTTCCCCGAAAAAAGCGGAAAAAGGAACTGGAGCCGCCTACAGCATTGACAAACGGCGAAAAATCTGTTATAATAGAAAAATACCGGGATCACGTGGGATCCCAACGAACGGAAAGGGGATTTTGTCTATGAACGCATATGGCAAGAAAGTCTGGCTGATTCCGGACACATTTCTCAATTCGGTTTCCAAAAACGAAAGCATTTCCCACGAGGCAATCTGCGTGATCAACACTTCCTCCGTGGATGCGGAGATCCGACTCACGCTGTTTTTCGAGGACAGAGAGCCCCGCACCGATTTCCGGTCTCACTGCGCCGCCATGCGTACCCATCACATCCGCATGGACAAGCTGACAAACGACCGCGGCGAGCCAATTCCTCGTGATACCCCCTACGCGGTGCTGGTGGAATCCAATACTCCCATCGTGTGCCAGTATTCCCGCCTGGATACCAGTCAGGTGGAAATGGCGCTCATGACCACCATGGCATATCCTGTTGAATAAGGGAGGCACAAAGGTGGCAGTTGCATTGACCTATGATTTGACCGGCAAGGTGGCGGTCGTAACCGGCGGAAGCGGCGTCCTTGGGGCGGGCTTCTGTAAGGCATTGGCGGCGGCGGGTGCCTATGTGGCAGTCTGCGGCAGACGCATGGACGCGGCGCAGGCGGTGGTGGATGAAATCCGAGCCGACGGTGGCGAAGCAATGGCGGTTTCCATGAATGTGGTCGACAAGGCGGCGGTGGAGGCTGCGCGGGATGCGATCTATGCCGTCTACGGCAAGGTGGATATTCTCGTGAATGGGGCAGGGGGCAACAATCCCAAGGGCTCCACGTCCCGTGCGGATAAGATTATCACTCACACCCCCATGGGACGGTTCGGCAAGCCGGAGGATCTGGACGGTACGCTCCTGTGGCTGGCGGATGAGAAGTTCTCCGCCTTCGTCAGCGGCGTTGTAATCCCCGTGGACGGCGGATTTGCGGCGTATGTGGGCGTTTGATTCCGAAAGAAAGGGTACGAAACGATGAAAACAAAACGACTTTTGGCACTTTTGTGCGCGGGGATTCTCCTGATTCTTGCGCTGGCGTCCTGTGGGAACAACACCAACGCGGGTAAATCCGTCATTGGCATTCTCCCCGCTTTTACGGGCAACGATATCACCGTGACGGACTACGAGTTCACGAAGGATGATTTTTACGTGATGGTCACCTACGCGGATGGTACCAATGGCTCTACGAAGGATTACACCATCGAGAATGTCACGCTGGAGCAGGGGTATTACACCGTCCGCATTGAGTACGAGGGCGTGGGCAATAACTGCTACGTCAAGTGCCATGTTCCCATCTATCCCAGCGACTTTGAACCCACCGCTGATGGGGAGCATAACCACAATCACGAATAATTCCAAGCCACTCCGGGGGCGTTCCGCTTAAAAAATTCCCCGGATACTCTTTTTTGTCGAAGCGATTCGATACGATCTCATATTTCAACACTTTGGAGGATGAAATGACAGTTCTACACGAATTATTACGCGGCAGTACCATGGATTTCCCCAGCGTTCTGCTACGGATTTTAGTGATCTCCCTGTTCAGCGGGGTGATCGGCTTTGAGCGCGGTTTTCGAGGACGGGCGGCGGGACTCCGTACCCATATGCTGGTGGGCATCGGTGCCTGCGTGACCGCTATGACGGGGATTTACGCCTATACGACTCTGAGTTATCCGGGGGATCCCCTCCGCGTGGCGGCACAGGTCATGTCAGGCATTTCCTTCCTGGGTGCCGGCACCATCCTTGTCCGGGGCAAAACTCTGGTAACGGGGCTGACCACGGCGGCGGGACTCTGGGTGACGGCAGCCATCGGCATCGCGGTGGGCGTTGGCTTTTACGAAGCGGCACTTATCAGCACCGTCATCGCCCTGTTCACCTTCGCCTTCCTCACCAAGTTTGAAAAGTCGGGCAAATACGGCAAGTACAATATCAAGATCTACATCGAGTGCGAGGATGTGAAGATGCTGAATAGCCTCATGAAGAAGCTGAACGATGGCAAGCGTCTCTGTGAAATCGAGATCACCCCTGCCCGGAGTGAAATCGTGAATCACATCGGCATCGAAGCCACCCTCATTCTCACGAAAAAGAGCGACAAGCCCGGGGAGCTGGAACGGATCAGCTGCCTGGAATCCGTCATCTGCGTTATCGAATCCGTGTGACGGGTATCGCTCCCGCGGACCATCCAAACCGAACAAATCCCCCGAAAAGTCGTCAAATCGGGGGATTTTTGTGTGTTTCAGCCGCAACCCAAAACGGTTCCCACGAAAGAACCCGTTTTTTTGTGGGCAAATGGGGAAATGCTGTTTTGCCCCCACCTTTTCGAATGACGGGAAAGTTTTCCAGAAAATTTACAAATTATAGAAATTTCGTTGAACAATCGGGCGCAGAAATGGGATATAATAAAAAGTACTCAATGAAACAAATGGAAAAAGCCGCCGGGAAAGCGGCGAAAGGAAAAGAACGAATGCTGCGACTTGACAATATTACGAAAATCTACCCCTCCGGGGACGTGACAGCGCTCCGGGGGATCTCCCTTAGCTTCCGGAAGAATGAGTTTGTGTCCATTCTGGGGCCTTCCGGGTGCGGCAAAACCACCCTTCTGAACATCGTGGGTGGGCTGGATCGCTACACGGACGGGGAACTGCTGGTGCGCCACGTGCCCACGGCGAAATTCACTGACCGGGACTGGGACACCTATCGGAATCACTCCATTGGCTTCGTGTTCCAAAGCTATAACCTGATTCCCCACCAGTCCGTGCTCGCCAACGTGGAACTGGCACTGACTCTCTCCGGGGTACCTGCCGCAGAACGGAAGCGCCGGGCAGAGGAAGCACTTCGCTCGGTGGGACTGGGCGATCAGCTGAAGAAAAAGCCCTCCCAGATGTCCGGTGGTCAGATGCAGCGGGTTGCCATTGCCCGCGCGCTGGTGAACAACCCCGATATTCTCCTGGCAGACGAACCCACCGGGGCACTGGACTCCGAAACCTCCGTGCAGGTCATGGAAATTCTCAGAGAAGTGGCGAAGGATAAGTTAGTCATCATGGTCACCCATAACCCCGATCTGGCACAGACCTACTCGAACCGGATCATCCGCTTCCTCGACGGAAAAATTGTCTCCGACAGCAACCCCTACTCTCCGGAGGACGAGGCGGCGGAATCCTACGAAACCGAAGAGACTGCGGGCAAAACGGACGCTCCTGCCGCGAATGCCGCAGAAAAAGGGAAGCGGGCAAAAAAACGCCGCACCTCCATGTCCTTCGGAACGGCTCTGGGGCTGTCCATGAACAACCTGATGACGAAGAAGACCCGTACCCTCCTCACTGCCTTCGCGGGAAGCATTGGGATCATCGGGATCGCCCTGATTCTGTCCCTGTCCAATGGGATTCAGCTCTACATCGACAAGGTACAGGAGGACACTCTTTCGGCGTACCCCATCCAGATCATGCGGGAGACGGTGGATATGACCTCCATTATGACCGCCATGATGTCCGCCCAGGAGGATCGCACCGAGGAACTGGCATCCCGGGATCCCGAACGGGTATATTCCAATGTGATGATGTACGATCTCATGGACACCATGATGTCCGTGGACGTGCAGGAAAACAATCTCAACCGATTCCTCACCTATATTGAGGAAAACAGCACGGAATTTGATGCGCACGCCTCCGCTCTGGCGTATGGATATGACGCGCCCCTGACCATCTACTCCCTCACCCGGCAGGATCAGGACGGGATGCCCACCCAGCTCAATCCCTCGGAGATGTTCTCCGGCATGATGGGAGGCATGACGGCGGGTGCTGGATCCGCGGAATCAGCCGGAGGCTCCGCTATGCAGAACAGCGCCGCGTCCATGATGACCTCCGGTCTCTCCGTGTGGCAGGAAATGATCGACAACGGGGAACTGATGGAGCAGCAGTACGATCTTCTGGCGGGAGAATGGCCCGACGCGTGGAACGAAATTGTGCTGGTGGTCGATGAACACAACGAAATCAACGACGTGTACCTCTATGCGCTGGGTTTGAAGGATCCGGCAGAGCTGGAGGAAATGATGGCGGCCACCATGCAGGGTGAAAAATTCAACGCCCAAACGGAAAGCTGGTCCTTTGACGAGCTTCTCGGCATGGAATTTGCCCTGGTGCTCCCTTCCGATACCTACCGGCAGACGGAAGACGGCTGGGAATTCATGGGGGACAACGCGTCGTTCATGCAGGTTGCTGTGCAGAACGGGGAACGGCTGGTGCTGACTGGTATTCTCCGCCCTAATGAAGAGGCAGTTGCCACCTCCCTCAGCGGCGCAGTGGGCTATCTTCCCGCGCTGACGGAGCACGTGATCGACCTTTCCGAGAAAAACGAGCTGGTGACGGCGCAACTTGCGTCTCCGGACACGGACGTGCTGAACGGACTGCCCTTCGCGACGGAGGAAAACGACCCCGACCATCTCCCCGTAGAAGAGCGCGCCGCTATCATCCGGGGTGCCTTTGAAACAATGTCCGCGGCAGATAAAGCGGCAGCGTATACCCATGCAGTCAGCACGCTGGACGATGAAACGGCGGCAAAGATGGCGGCGGAAAAGGCGGCTGCCATGCCCGAAGAAGCGATCGCCCAGATGGTGCGCTCCGCGATGATTGCCCAGTCCGGCATGGAGGAAGCGGTGATTGACGGATACATCGCCTCCATGGACGAAGCGGCGTACAATGCCATGGCGATGCAGATTCTCACCGCGCAGGTGAAAGCGGCGTACGAAGCGGAAACGGAAGCGCGGCTCGGTCAGATGACCACGGCGGAGCTGGCGACCATGATGGATCAGATGATCGCCTCCCTCCCGGATGAAGCCGTTGCCGAACAGTTTGGGAACTATATGCCCGCAGTGGTGTCCGATTCCACCTACGAAGCCAATCTGAAAGCCCTCGGCTGGGTGAACCGGGAGGATCCCACTTACCTGAAAATTTACTCGGATTCCTTCGAAAGCAAGGATGAAATTTCCCGCATCATTGCGGAATACAACGCCACCGCCTTGGAAGAGGGCAGAGAAGAGGACGTGATCCACTACACGGACTACGTGGAACTGATGATGTCGTCCATCTCCACCATCATTGACGTGATCTCCTACGTGCTCATCGCCTTCGTGTCCATCTCCCTGGTGGTGTCCTCCATCATGATCGGGATCATCACCTATATCTCCGTCCTGGAACGCACCAAGGAAATCGGAATTCTCCGTGCCGTGGGCGCGTCCAAAAAGGATATTTCCCGGGTCTTCAATGCCGAAACCTTCATTGTGGGTCTCACCTCCGGCTCCATCGGAATCATCGTGACCATCCTCCTCTGCATCCCCGCCAATATGATCATCAAGCACCTGACTGACATCAGCAATCTGGCAAAGCTTCCCTTCGAAGGCGGTGTCGCCCTGATCGTCATCTCCATGATCCTCACCGTCGTCGCAGGTCTCATCCCCTCCCGCCTCGCCGCCAAAAAAGACCCCGTAGAGGCGCTGCGGAACGAGTGATGGGGAGAACGATGCGGTGGAAACTTTTTCGAGAAAAAGATTCCCAGGAGTTATGCGTAGCATTACTCCCCGCCCCATTTCGAAAACTTTCTGGTGTGGGAGTGGCAAGGGGATATAGCGCCGCCATGGCGTGAACAGAAGAAACAACAACAGCGCACAAAGCTTCCTGTGAACTCTGTGCGCTGTACTTTTTAATTTGCTGACAAAATGGCGGCGCTATTTCCCATGCCCCTCCCTCAATTGAGTTTTTGCGGAGCTTTTTTCAAAATGCGACCGTTTCCCTGTCTTCCCCCCACAGCGCGGCTCTTAGAATGCCGGCTTGGGTTTTGCCGTCGGTGATTTGACCGGATAGGACTTGTTTTACCGCTTCGGGGAGGGGGATTTGGATGACGGTGAGGAATTCG
>JAZSQX010000040.1:0-2466 GCA_045538235.1 Eubacteriales bacterium | reverse complement strand
TGAATCCGATTGAGCGGCTATGGTCGAAGATGAAAGCGATCCTGCGCCATGAGAAGATTCGTGCTGCGGATGAGTTATCTGCTGCAGTTGCACGAGCTTTTTCGTGCATTTCCTGTGCGGATTGTTCTGCCTGGTTTCGTTTGCTTCATTTGGTGCGCTAATTCTTGGATTTGCTATAATAATTTAACGATTACAAAAGCCTGTGAATATGTTCACAATTAAAAATAATGAAATATCCAGCATAATTTCATTCATAATTGCAAGAATATTCGAAAAAACAACATATTTTACCCGTTTTTAGGGCTAAAAAATGCAAAAAAATAACCGCTATCCCGATACATTTGTATCAAAATAACGGTTCTTATTTGGTGACCCGTGGGGGAATCGAACCCCCGTTACTGCCGTGAAAGGGCGGTGTCTTAACCGCTTGACCAACGGGCCATATGCACCGATAAATCACTTTTTTTGATAGCGGAAGTTGGACTTGAACCCACGACCTATCGGGTATGAACCGATTGCTCTAGCCAGCTGAGCTATTCCGCCATATGGGATTGTTACTGCGGAAGTGGCTCTTCATCTCCGCAACGCTGATATTATACCACACCGACTCTCTTTTGTCAACACCTTTTTTCAAAATTTTCAAAAATATTCTGGGTTCTTTTTATCCTTTCTTTCCGAGCTGCAAGAAATCTGAGAGAATCTCCAGCACACGGAAGCGAATCTTCCATCCCGTTCCCTGTCCACTGATGAGTTGATACTCCTTCGGGGTAAATCCCGCCGCCACATATTCCTCTTCTCCAGCGTCGGCAAAGCGCACGCACACCGTGGGAAACAGCACACACCACCAGTTCTGCCCTTCCCCTTCGTCCAGAATCACCCTGAGCGAGGTGTACGTCCCGGCTGGAAGCACCACGCTCCCATAATCCCGTCTGGGGTATGCTTCTTCTCCGAGCGTGACTCGTACCGAGCAGTTTTCACCGTTTTCCGCCACACAGGACTCCGCCGCCGATGCAATTCTGTCCTGCATTGCCGTCACCGCTGCCAGGGCTTCATCATAGTTGGTGCAGTCCGACAATTCCGTCTCCACACAGTCCAGCACCGCATCCCGCACCTTCCGCTTCAGCGCCTGATCCTCTTCGCTGTCGGAAGCCGCAATGACGTGGAGTCGGATCACGTCGTCGTAAATCGCGCAGTCTTCCCCGCTGGGAAAAACGGAAAGTAAAACGGATGCCGCCAGAATGGATGCGGATAAATTCAGCAAATATTTCATAATGACCTCTCAAAATTATCGTGATACGATAGTTTTCCCCGGTCAAAGAGAATTATTCGCCCATTCGTAACTTTTCGCGATGGCAATGGGAAATACCGCCGACGCCCCATGGAAATACAAATGCCTCATGGCGGTGGAGAGGGTGGCGCCAGAGGTGAAAATATCATCAAACAGCAGAATCTTTCCGCCCTTCGGAATCCGCTTCGGGATCGGAATGAGGGACTCTTCCGCATTGGATACGCGCTGCTGCCGATTGAGTTCCTTCTGCTCCACGGCGCACTCTGCCCGACGGAACATCCGGATAAGGGGGATTCCCAGTTCCTTTGCCATAAGCTGTGCGATTTCCTCGCTTTGATCAAAGCCGCATTTCCGGTACTTTTCCTCGGATCGCGGCGGGAAGGTAATAACCCACTCTGACAAGGATTCCCCTGCGGTGTCAAACAAAATCCGCACCTCTCGACACAGCTCTGCCGCAAAAAACGGGGCAAATTCGTTTTTCCGTTTCAATCGAAAAATCATCTGCTCCGTCACGCGATCTTCCGTTTCCTCCCGTCTGGTGCTGACGTAAAACGTGAGATATGCGATAGGGTGATCCCCCACTGGCGTACTCATCCGACGGATACCATCGATTCCGCACTCGCACCGTCCCGCACGTTGGCCGCAGACTTCACACCGCAGAAATGCCTCTCCCGCATAGCGACGATAACACCCGTCACACAGCATCCCGTGCCTCTCTGCCCGTTCCCCACATAGCAGGCACACCGGCGGATACAGCACGTCCAGGATTTTCCGAATCAAGCTCATGAGTTCCCCTTTCTCCACCCAAAAGCGGGTATGGGGAGGAACCATTCCGAAGACGCTCCTCCCCATACTGCCATGCGGTTTTCTTATTTGGTTACGGTGATCTTGTTGATGACGCCTGCAAGATCCGGGTCGATGCCGCGGACAATGGTCATGCAGCAGGCGATGAGCTGGAATGCTATAACTGCCATGTAGTTGAAGGTGAATTCGCTTCCCGTATCAGGAAGAAGGATTGCCTTGGCACCAGCAGGAACCTCTGCCGCGTCGTCAGTAAGCACCACCACGTTGGCATCTACTGCCTTCAGCTTGCGGCAGATTTCAACGCAGTCATCGGACACCTTGCTCTTGGGAGCCAGCACAAACACGGTATCACCGGGCTTCACCTGAGCAATGGG
>JAZSQX010000075.1:0-5669 GCA_045538235.1 Eubacteriales bacterium | reverse complement strand
AACCAGGGTGTACTTGTTCACGCCGATGATCACCTTGCCATCTTCCACCTTCACGGTATCGTAGCTTTCCGCTCTGGTCATGGGAACCGCAGAAAGAACGGTGTACTTGTTCTTTTCTACGCTATAAATCACGCGGAAGTTCATGCCGAGATACTCGTTCGCACGACCGTCCAGATTCATTTCGCCAAAGGGCACAACCATCCGGAAGGTTTCGCCGTCTTCATTGCTTTCCAGCGTTACATAGCCGTTCTTGACCACGGTTTCCCCGTCGATGGTGTAATCGTTGGTGGAAACGATGGTGGCTGCTGCCATGTTATAGCCGAAGACCTCTTCAATGATGGAGGTGGACTCCAGATACACATGGCCGCCGGAGGTGATCCGTTCTACCAGATACTCGGAAGTCAGTGCATTATAAAGGATGACTGCGGTTTCCGCTCTGGTGAGGGTTTCGTCGTATGCCACCTTTTCCAGTCCCTTGTCCAGCCCCAGTTTTACTGCTGCGTTGATATAGGACCAGGGGTAGCCTTCGTTCATCTTGTCGTTGTCCTGACCAAGCGCCCGAACCAGCATGGTCATGGCATCCTGCTTGGTGATGCCGCCGGTGGGTTCAAAGGTGTTCTTGGATGTGCCGAGAATATATCCCGCTGCATATGCCCAGGAGATGGCTCCATTGTAGTAGGGCTCGTACAGGTCACGGAAGGATGTGGTGTTCACCCGTCCCGCATCGTCCCGACCCAGCATCAGCCGGAACAGGAACGCTGCCATCTGTTCTCGTGTCACATTTTCGTCCGGGGAGAACTCATTTTCGTGGGTTCCTTTAATCACCCCGATGTCGGTTAAGATCGAAATTTCAGTCTTTGCTGCGCTGTCGGAAGTAACGTCGTCAAAGCTCTTCGCGAAAGTCAACGTACCGCATCCGGCAACCATAAGTGCTGCAAGAGTGGTACCAATAAACTTCTTGAATCCGTTCATTTGTTATCCTCCTGTTTCGTCGGCGGTTCTTTTCTTCTCTTTCCGCCGCGACAATATGATACCATAACGCCGTTTCAAAATCAATGGTTTTTATACACTTGCAACATAATTGAAATATTTATTCATCTTTTTTTCATTATTTTGAACAATGTTGGAGCGCATTCCAAATCTCGCCATCGGGACCCGGCAAATAAAGAAAACAGAGTGAAGATCTCTCATCCCTTCACTCTGTTTTGCTGGGCAGGATTTCTTCGATGATCTCGCTGCCCTCTGTTTCACTTTCTTCCAGCAGACTGTTTCCTACCGTTTCATGAATCGTTTTGGTGAGCTCCACAATCCTACCGAAATAGGCAGTCGGGATCGCGCCGCCGTCCTCATAGTCGCTGAGAAGGACAATTGCCAGGGGACGATCCCCGAAAATCAGCGCCATGTCGTGAAAAGCACCCTTGTCCCATCCGTATTTATGGATGGCCGTGGTGGTCTGATAGAAATACCGACAGATCAGTTCCAGATGGTAGGACGTCCGCATGGCTTCCTTCATCACAGCAGCATAGGGACTGTCCGTTTCGAGGTAGCCGTAGAGTTCATCTAAAAAAAGGATGCCATCCGATGCCGTCAGCCGCATGATTCCCTCGGATGTGCCCTGAAGCCCCAGTCGGTGTGCCAGATCGTAGAACACCTGATACCCGAACCGATCGGTAAACTGCTCATAGGCAATGTTGTCGCTGTATTTGAGGGCATATTCCATCAGCTCCAGCCACGTCATCCGCAGGGGGGCTCCCGTATGGTTCTGAATCTCCCCGGAGCCTTCCTCAAACATGGTTTCGGGATCGTACTCCCAGATTTCTCTGAGATTGTAGTGTTTCTTTTCTTCCGGATAACGGATGGTACCGTCTTCGTTGTAATTGGGATGCGCACCTTCAAACAGGGGCTGTCCGTCCTCGTCATACAACGGACTGCCGTCATCAGCAAACCGCGCCCGATCTTCCTCAAAGTCTTCAATCTCTTTGAGAACCGCGTACAGATAGAACGCTTTGATCAGACTGGCGGAATACCGGATTTCGTCCCCGCCATAGGACATTCCAAAGCCGCTCTTCAGATCCCGGTAAGCGAAGGTGACCTTCCCCTTTCCTTGCATCTGAGAGCCATCCTCGTTCTCCTGTATGCGGGAAGGGGCATCCTCTTGTAAGATCTTTTCAAGTTCCGCCGTGAGCCGTTCCACTTCCGCTCGATTTTCTTCCGTCAGAACACTGTCTCCCGTAATTTCAAGGGGGATCACGGTGCCCTCCTGTTCGGGTTCAACGATTGTTTCTGCATCACTTGTCTCATTCTCATTTCCGGCAGTGGAGGAATCGGCTTCTTCCGGAATGTTCTCGCCGGAATCTTCTCTTTCGGATGACTCCACCGGATCCATTCCCGGGAGTGAGATGACCGGATCCTCGGCATGGAACAGGTAAATCCCGATGAGCACCGCCGAAATCAGATAAACCAGCCCCGCCAACACCAGATAAACGGACAGGGACAGGCGATCGTTTCGTTTTTTCATGGATTCTCTCTTATGTATTGTCGCTAACTTCTACCGAACAAAAAATCCCGCTGTAATACGCAGGATCTTGTTGTCACACAATATCAGCCGCCATCGCCGCTGTAATAGATAATTTCCTGAGGGAAGCGCAAACCCAATTTCTCATGGGCGACCTCTGCCACATATGCATCGTCAAACGGTCGGTCGTACTGTGCCTGCAATTCGTTGACATAATCGGTCATGCTGTTCACTTCTGCCTTCAGTTCATCCGCCCGCTTGAGGAGTTCGTTGTTTTCCAGCCGCAGCATGATATACATCACACACAGTAAAACGAGAATTGCCACAATCACAACACGCACCGCGGTACTGTTCACGATGGATTTCACACTGCCACTCCCCTTCCGATTTTCTCATTTCGCATCCTAAATCCTGTGTCTCCTTGTCCTGTCATCCTCATACGGCTCCTGCCCAAACAAATCCGTCAAGGTCTTCTTCAGCCGACGCCGCTCGGATTCGGTTCGACGCACTGCCATCCGATATCGGAAAAACGACCAAGCCCTTCCCAATGTGTGGTGGTAAAGCCATGCCGCCCCCCTCCCCACAATCCGCAGAAGGAATCGAAGAGGGATCACAATCAGATACATGAACACCCGGCGGATCCATTTCACAATGGTTTCCGAAATCGTCATCACCAGCCGACCGACGGTTTTTTCATAAAGCCAAAAACCAAGCACAGCGGGCAAAAGGAGAAACAGACGAAAATCCCCATGATTGCTCCCATACACGAAGGCGGAATAGACGGGAATGACAACGAGGAAGTATAAAAGATCGAGCAGCCCAAAGAGGATGCGGCTTACGGGATGAGAAGAATACCGTGGTTTTCTTCCCTCGTAGGACGCAATGTGACACAGAATATGCGCTATCTTAATTATATCGTATGCCGCGCCAAAAATCAACCCCAAAATGAAAGAATATGCGACAATTTTTAACTGATTTTCAATAAAAAATTCCATTACTTAAAAAGCCGCGCCAGCATTCCTCTTTTCTCTCCGTTTCCGGATTTTTCATAATAATACACGCTGTCGATTTCCCCGTTGATTTTCAGTTCTCCCGCCTCCATGCTGAAGGATTCAATTTTCAGTTTTTTCCCTTCTATAGCGATCATCCCAAGAAGTGAGGAGAGAACGATCTGCTCTTCCGTAAATCCCTCCACCTCCTCAATCCCGCAGAGTTCCATTCGCTTCCGCGAAAAAAGGCATACATCCTGCCGTCCTTCCATTCTCAACACCCCCATTTTCCGGTTTGTTTGATTATATGAAGGAACGGTGGCATGTATGCCTTTTCATCCGTCATTTCCGTCAGCCGTCGATTATTTCATACAGGGACGCGGCATCGGCTTTAGCGGCGTGTTCCCGCACGTCCAGAACCCGGGCGTTCAGTACCCGTTCTCCGTACTGAATGGTGATTACATCCCCCGTCTTGACATCGTAGGAGGCCTTGGCGCGCTTGCCGTTCACCATCACGTGTTCGCTGTCGCAGGCTTCGTTTGCCACAGTGCGCCGCTTGATGATGCGGGACACCTTCAAAAACTTATCCAGTCTCATACTTCCTCACTTTTCTTCATCGTATTCCCGGATGAACCGATCGACCCGATCTGCCAGGAATTTTTCCACATCCGCTTCCGTTCCCGCCAGTGCCACGGTTTGAAAGAGCATCTCCGCAATCGCAGTTTCTCTTTCCTCCACCGGCAGAGAAGCGGCTTTTCTCGCGAGAGCGGCAATTTCGTCGGCAATCACACCGGCTTCGCCAAAGGAATACCCCGCCTTCACCGCTTTTTTCTCCACTTTCTTGGCGCGAATCAGAGCGGGAAACTGCTTCGGAACCGCCTCCATGGTTTCCTTCACCGTCAGGCGGCTTTTTTCTTTTTTCTTGAGCACTTCCCAGTTTTCCAGCACCTGGGACGATCCGTCCACCTGCACCTCACCGAATACGTGGGGATGGCGGTAGATCATTTTCGCGCAGATGTCGTGAATCACGTCGCCCACATCGAAGTTTCCCGCCTCTTCTTCAATCCGGCTGTGGAAAATCACCTGGAACAAGACATCTCCCAGTTCTTCCCGTAACAGTTCTCGGTCGTCGGTATCGATGGCTTCCGCCACCTCGTAGGTTTCTTCGATCAAATCGGTTCGGATGGATGCGTGAGTCTGCTCTCTGTCCCAGGGGCATCCTTCCTCACTCCGCAGAACCGCCACCAGTTCACACAAAGAGGTGAAATCATGCTTCGGTTCGGTTTTCAGTTTGGTTTTCAATTCTTCGATCTTCATTTGGAACGTCCTTTTCTATGGAATCACATCGTTTGTTTTCGTTTTAGCCGAATCACTCCCCCAAGCTCGGCTCGATTTACCGCCCCGGTGAGAATCAGCGTCCCGAGATACACCACCGCGGCAATTCCGATGGCACCGAGACAGGCGGCATCGTCCCCGACGATTGACGAGAGAAAGTCATAGGCTCCCCGCGCCGCACCGGCACACAGGATTCCGCACAGGAGCGGACGGAACAAAATCTTGCCGTACGCTGGGCGGATTCCGGTAAAATGCGCCGTAAATGCCGTATTGAGCAGCGTCACGGTGAGATAACACAGGAGCGTGGAGATGGGGGCTCCTGCCATGCCGATCTGTCGGATCAGAATCCCACCGGAAATTCCCTTGACTGCCGCACCGCACAGCATGGAGATCACGGGGTATTTTTCCCTTCCGTAGGCTTGAAGCACCGCATTGGTCACTGCCAGCACGCACACGAAGAAGGACGCAGGTGCCAAGAGGGTCAGAAGAGGTGCCGCCATTCGAGCTGAGGAATCCTGATAGAGAAGCCGAAGAATGGGCTCCGAGAGCACCGACATTCCCAGTCCACAGGGAATCCCGATGACAACCGCATACCGGATCGCCGTTTCGATTTTGGATGCGGCTTCTTCCCTGTTCCCCAGCGCACGGGCAGATGCAATAGCAGGCACGATGGCACAGGCAATGGGGTACACCAGCACGGGGGGCAAATTGAACAGGGGAACCGCCAATGAGGTATAATTGCCAAACAGCGTTGCTGCCGCTTCCTCGGACAATCCCGATGCGGCAAGAGTTCGCTGAATCATGGCGGTGTCGATCATAAGTCGGAGGCC
>JAZSQX010000130.1:0-4741 GCA_045538235.1 Eubacteriales bacterium | reverse complement strand
TCACAGAACGACATGGCTACGATCCGACTTGAACTGGGTGGAAGCACCGCCCTGAAGGAAGAGCACTTTATAGTTATCAGGAATGTTCATGAGGGTTCTCAGATCGGCTTCAGCCTTCTGAATGATTGCTTCGTAGTCTGCGGAGCGATGGCTCATCTCCATAACGGACATACCGGCATCTCCGTAACAAACCAGTTCAGACGCAGCCTTCTCCAGTACGGGAAGGGGAAGCATGGACGGACCTGCGGAAAAATTGAAAACTCTGTTCATAGTAAGTAACTCCTGAGTAAAAATTTATGCCGAGTAAGAAAATCACAAAGTTTGCGAAAATCAAAAGTTATACTCGGTAATAATATAAAGTAATTATACCGCAAGAAGAGAATCTTGTCAAGAATCTGTGAGAAATTTACAGACGAATTTTGTAAACAAAAACCGATTTTCCTAACGAACACTTTTCACATGATATGCAACACCCCGTTTTTGTGATTCCACCGGGAGGGAAAAGAGCACAGTCTTTGGCACGGAAAGGGGAGAAATCGGAAGTGCAGCCATAAAATCCTGTCGTACGACTTGACAAGAACGCGTTTTGTGCTATAATATTGCTATAATAAGATTGAAATCATTTCAGAATCCCAGAAGGGAGAATGCACTATGGAATCGATACAGTTCCTCATGGGCAACGAAGCCATTGCCCGAGGTGCGATGGATGCAGGTGTGAATCTGGTGGCGGGGTATCCTGGTACGCCTTCCACGGAGATTCTGGAAACCTGTTCCAAAGAAAACAACGGGCGGTTTTACGTGGAATGGTCCGTGAATGAAAAAGCGGCGCTGGAGGTGGCTGCCGGTGCTTCGTACAGTGGGGCGAGAACCCTCGTCACGATGAAGCAGGTTGGGCTCAACGTGGCGTCCGACCCGCTCATGAGTCTGGCATACGTGGGGGTCAAGGGCGGCATGGTGATTGTTTCCGCCGATGACCCCGGCCCGATTTCCTCTCAGACGGAGCAGGATACCCGGCATTTTGCCCGCTTCTCGAAACTTCCGTGCTTTGACCCCTCCTCCCCGGAAGAGGCTTATCGGATGATGGCGTATGCCTACGAGATCAGCGAGAAGTACAACACTCCCGTTCTCATGCGTCCTACCACCCGGGTTTGCCACGCCTGCGCTTCGGTAAAGGTGGCGGAATCCCCCATCGTACATAATCCCGATGGATTTGTGAAGGACACCAGCCGCTGGGTCATCTTCCCGCGCACGTCCTATCAGAATCACATTCGGATAAAAAATCGTTACCGTCCCCTCTCGGATGAATTTTCCTCCTGTCCCTTCAACTCTGTGGAAGGAACCGGATCCATCGGAATTGCCTGCGGAGGCATCAGTTACGCTTACGTGATGGAGGCGGTGGAACACCTGGGACTTGCGGATCGGGTAACCGTTTTGAAAATCGGCACGCCCCATCCGTTTCCGGAAGCACTGGCAATGGATTTCTTAAAGAACACGAAAAAAGTTCTGGTCGCGGAAGAACTGGATCCCGTCATTGAGCGGGAACTGATTTTCCTCTGTGGCAGAGAAGGGATTTCTACCCCCATTTTCGGAAAGTACACTGGCGACAGCCCTCTGGCTGGTGAAAACACCGTCGAAGGCATCATACGCTCCCTTGCCGCATTCTGCGAAGTCTCACTGCCGAAAGCGGAAGCCGCTGTTGACACGCCGCCTCTTCCCGTGAGACCTCCGGTGCTGTGTGCGGGATGTCCTCATCGAGCTTCATTCCTTGCCGTCAAGCACGCTATGAAGGGAAGACGAGCTGTCTTTTCCGGAGATATTGGCTGTTACACACTGGGAAATGCGATGCCTCTTGATATGACGGACACCTGCCTCTGCATGGGGGCGGACGTGACCATTGCCCAGGGAATCCATCGGATCGAGCCGGACACCATCAACTTCTCCTTCATCGGCGACTCCACCTTCTTTGCTTCCGGCATTACGGGAGTGGTCAACGCCGTCTATAACGAATGCGACATCGTTCTCATGGTGCTCGACAATTCCATCACTGCGATGACGGGAGGGCAGCCCCATCCCGGCACGGGCAGAACCATGATGGGAACGGACGGCGGAAAAATCGACATTGCCGCAGTTCTGCGTGCCATCGGTGTGAGCCACATTGCCGAGGTCAATCCCTTCGATTTCCATGAAACCGTGCAAGCTGTCCAAACCGCGGCGGCTCTCCCCGGTGTAAAAGCCGTGATCTGTAAGGCACCGTGTGTCAATCTGGTGAAGTCGGCGAAGGCGTGCGTGGTAGCGGATACTTGCATTGGATGCCGGAAATGCATCAACGAGTCCGGATGTCCTGCTATCGTGATGAATGGCAAAAAGGTGGCGATCGAAGCGGGACTTTGTACGGGCTGCGGGCTTTGCGCAAAACTCTGTCCCGTACACGCGATTTCATAAGGAGGCACCCAATGGAAACGAAAAACTGTCTTTTATGCGGTGTCGGCGGTCAGGGAACGGTTCTCGCTTCCCGGCTGATCGCCTTTGCCGCCATGCAGCGTGGAGAAAACGTCCGTACCAGTGAGACCATCGGCATGGCTCAGCGGGGCGGATGCGTCGTCAGCCACGTGCGCTCCGGGAACATGATCCATTCCCCTTTGATTCCGAAGGGAAGCGCCCAGGTGCTGATTGCCTTTGAGCCGGCGGAAGCGGTTCGCTGCCTGGATTATCTCGCATCGGACGGCGTGGTGATCGTCAACAAAAAGCCCGTGATGCCCGTCACAGTCAATTTCGGCGGGGCGGGGTACGACGGAGCTGAGATGCTCCGGACTCTCCAGAACAGCGGAAAGCGGGTCATAGAAGTGGACGGGGACGAAATCTGCCGGATCTGCGGTTCCGGGAAGGTGCTGAACATCGTGCTTCTCACAGCCGCCGTGTGTTCCGGAATGCTGGGGATCACCCTGGAAGAACTGCGGCAGACGGTGACAGCAAAAGTGAATCCCCGGTTCCACGAACTGAATCTCAAAGCCATCGACGAAGCGGAAAAAGCCTTCCGTCGTGCAGAATAAAACAATCGGAGAAGAAACCATGAAAATGACACAGACCCAACTGGATCTTATCAAAAAACAACTGGTGAACCTGACCTCCAAGGAATGCTTCTATCAGAAGAAGCTGGAAGGAATTGACGTCAGCGCCATTCAGTCCCAGGAGGATTTTGAAAAACTGCCCTTTACCTGGAAGGGAGATTTGCGCGATGCGTACCCCTTGGGACTTCAGGCAGTACCGGATGAAGAAATCGTGCGGATTCACTCCTCCTCCGGCACCACGGGCACTCCTGTTATCATCCCTTATACCAAGCAGGACGTGGAAGACTGGACGGTGATGTTTGCCCGGTGTTACGAGATGGCGGGAATCACCCCCCTCGATCGGATTCACATCACCCCCGGCTACGGACTTTGGACTGCCGGAATCGGATTCCAGCTGGGATGCGAACGGCTCGGCGCGATGGCGATCCCCATGGGTCCCGGCAATACGGATAAGCAGCTGCAGATGATGATGGACATGAAGTCTACCGTTCTCTGTGCTACGTCTTCTTACGCATTGCTTCTGGCGGAGGAAATTGCACGCCGCGGAATCGGGGATAAAATCCATCTGAAGAAGGGGGTCATCGGCTCCGAACGCTGGGGCGAAAAAATGCGCACCCGCATTGCCAAGGAGCTGGGCGTACAACTTTACGATATCTACGGTCTCACCGAAGTCTACGGTCCCGGTATCGGCGTGAGTTGTGACCATGGCCACGGCATTCACTACTGGGATGACTATATCTACATCGAAATCATTGATCCCAAGACGGGCGCTCCCGTGCCGGACGGTGAAATCGGGGAAATCGTCATTACCACGCTGAGAAAACAGGGCGCTCCTCTGATCCGCTACCGCACTCACGACCTCTCCCGTTTCATTACGGAAGAATGCCCCTGCGGCTCCCAGTTCCCCCGTATCGACACCATTCTCGGCAGAACCGACGACATGGTCAAGGTGAAGGGTGTCAACATCTTCCCCAGCCAGATCGACGCCATGCTGTCCGCCATCCCCGGCTCCTCCAGTGAGTATCAGTTTATGCTCGACCACATGAACGGCAGAGATATTGCCACCCTCTTTGTGGAATTGGAAGACGGCGTAGATCACGAGATCATGGAGCGAATTATCGGGGAAACCTTTAAGGCGAAGATCGGCATCAGCGTGACAGTAAAGCCCGTCGCCATCGGGGAACTTCCGAGAAGCGAAAAGAAATCCACCCGTATTTTCGATAACCGCTATTAAACCGACGGAATAATCGTAAATAGAAGCGGGAAAACTGAACTGAAACAGAATCCCCCCAAACAAAAGAATCCATACAGAAAGGACAACAAAATGGCAGTTATTACCGTTACCAATAACAATTTCGAAGTCGAAGTACTTCAGTCGGACAAGACCGTCCTCATCGATTTCTGGGCATCCTGGTGCGGCCCCTGCAAAATGCTCTCTCCCATCGTGGACGAAGTAGCAGAGGATCGGGAAGATATCAAGGTCTGCAAGGTCAATGTAGACGAGGAAGAAGAATTGGCAAGAAAGTTTGGCATCATGAGTATCCCCACCCTTGTGGTCATCAAGGATGGCAAGATTGTGAATACCTCCATGGGATACAAGCCCAAGAGCGCCGTTCTCGCACTGCTTGACTAAATCAAATAAAAAAATGGCTGCCGCATTTCCGGAATCCAAA
>JAZSQX010000212.1:0-2056 GCA_045538235.1 Eubacteriales bacterium | reverse complement strand
ACATGGCTACGATCCGACTTGTAAGACAAGAGGGAGCCCCATACGGTGAACACCGATAGATACAGCGCGAGAAGCCATACGGTACGGGGAAGCTGGGAAAGAATCACCGAACCGATCCGGGAGAAAAATCCCTCCGGTGTGTGCGTGACAACGGCGTAGGTGCCTTCTCCGAAAAAGAGCGCGTAGAGGGCAAAGCCAGCCAGCGCAAACACAATCAGCACCAGGAGTGAGGCGATGAGCCGTGCGGCAATCTGGCGGATTGGGGGGCTGCTTTGGGATTGGGTGATGGGGTGGGTCTCGTTCATCTTGTCCTCCGGCGGGTGGATTTGCTTCATTCTATTCACGCCGGAGAGGGATGATACAAAAATTCTCTTACAGTTTATCACAAATCGTTCACTAATGCAACAATGGAATTGTAAATTCCTTAAAAATTTGAAAAAATCCGCTGAAATCTTCTCGTATCTCATGAAAAAAGGGAATGCGATTCTTTGATTATACGGAATTCTTTGAAAAATTGGCGGGATGCCTTGCATTACGGAGCGAAATGGTATATAATATATAGGAATGCCAAAACCGGAAAAAAGAGGACGGCGATGCAGCCCGGGAAGGAGGACGCCATGAACCGAGAACAGATCGTTCGGATTTTTCGCGATCCCCCTGTACTGGAAACCAGCCGACTTTATCTGCGAAAAATGCTCAAGCGGGATAGCGCGGATATGTACGAGTATTCCTGCCGCGGTGAAGTGACCCGCTATCTTCTGTGGGACATTCATCCGAACGAAGGCTATACCCATCGGTATCTCACCTATTTGCAGTCCCGGTATCGGGCGGGGGATTTTTACGACTGGGCAGTGGTGGTTCGGGAGCAGAACAAAATGATCGGAACCTGCGGTTTTACCCGACTGAACGTGGAATCCAACTCGGCAGAGATCGGGTATGTCTTGAACCCAAATTTCTGGGGTATGGGCATCGCACCGGAGGCAGTTCGCGCGGTGATGGATTTCGGGTTCCGGGAACTGGGACTCCACCGGATCGAAGCACGGTATATGATTGAAAACGTCCGGAGCCGCCGGGTCATGGAAAAACTGGGGATGCAGTTTGAAGGAATCAGCCGGGAGGCGATCCACGTGCGGGGACAGTACGTTTCCGTAGGAGTCTGCTCCATCCTCCGGGGAGAATATTTCTCTCTGTACGGATGTTGATAAAGAAAAAGGCGGCTGCCAAAGCAACCGCACTGTGATTCTTATACGTTGAAGCGGAAGAGAACGATGTCGCCATCCCGGATGACGTATTCCTTGCCTTCGCTTCGCACCAGACCCTTTTCCTTGGCGGCATTCATGGAGCCGCACGCCATCAGATCGTCGTAGGAAACAATTTCCGCCCGGATGAAGCCGCGCTCAAAGTCGCTGTGGATTTTGCCCGCTGCCTGGGGTGCCTTCGTGCCGTTTACGATGGTCCAGGCACGCACTTCCTTGGGACCGGCGGTAAGATAACTGATGTAGCCGAGCAGGGCATAGCTTGCCTTGATGAGACGGTCGAGACCGCTTTCTTCGATGCCGAGGTCAGCAAGGAAGACTTCCTTTTCTTCCGCGTCAAGTTCCGCGATTTCCGCTTCGATGCCCGCGCAGACAGTGATGACTTCCGCACCTTCTTCGTCAGCGGCCGCCTTGATCGCCTTGTACATTTCGTTGTCGTCGGATACGCCTGCCGCTTCGTCTTCGCTGACGTTCGCAACGTAGATGATCGGCTTCAGCGTCAGGAGATTCAGATCTTCCAGAAGCGCGCGTTCGTCGTCGGTCAGCCCGCAGCTTCTGGCGGTCTTGCCTTCGTTCATGACCTCGAGCAGCTTGCTGTAGACGTCGAGGGATTCCTGAAGGGTCTTGTCCCCCTTGAGGAGCTTCTGCGTGCGTTCGATGCGGCGTTCAAGCTGTTCGATGTCGGAGTAGATCAGCTCAAGATTGATCATTTCAAGGTCGCGGGTCGGGTTGACATTGCCGTCCACATGAATGATGTCGCCGTCTTCGAAGCAGCGGAGAACATGAACAACCGCGTCCAC
>JAZSQX010000002.1:0-8344 GCA_045538235.1 Eubacteriales bacterium | reverse complement strand
GATAAGTGACACTGAAATGGACATGATTTCCCAGCGTGGTTTCCACCAGAGCGGAGCTTCCCACATAGCCGATGGTCTGCCCCATGGTCACGGTATCTCCCGGAGCCACCGCCACCTCTTCGGACAAGGAGGAATACCGGGTGGTATAGCCCCCGTCATGGCGGATCTCCACGGTATAGCCCATGGTTTCACACTGCGCCCGGTATTCCTTGTTGAAAATCTGGGCAAAGCGCTTGAGCAGTTTATCCAGAATTACCTCCTCGGAAGAGCTGAGATAGAACTCATAAGTGTCCGGGAAGAGGTAGCCGTCCAGACGATAGAAGCGATCCTCGCTCATGCCGCCTTCCGCTTCCAGAAGATCGATAAACCAGTAGTCGAAATCGTAGTTCTGGATGACCTCCACAAAGCCCTCCCGGGTTCCCATTCCCTTGGATACGAACAGATCGATGATCTCGTCCGTGGTGTAGCCCTCGGGGATGGTGATCTTGATGGTACCCGTCGCCTTCTTTTCCTTGAAGGCACCGAGAAGCGTCTTGTAGTTCATCATCCCGTTGACGGAATAGGTACCCGCCAGATATTTCTGGTCGTCCTTCTCCGCCACCGCGTAGAGTTTGAATATCTGAGGATATTTGATGATGTCGTTCTGATAGAGAATCTGCGCCACGTCATCGAGAGTCGCGTATTCGGGGATGGTAACCTCCACGATCTCATCCGACTTGACAAACGCAAACACATCGTTTCCGACCACGATGATGCCAAGGGCAAGGAACACGGAGATCACCAGCACGAAAATAATATAAATGATGGCTTTCACCACACTGATGACCGTATTGCCGCCCTCGTCGCTCTCATAGCGCACCGACTCTTCCTTTTTGCCCAGTACGGACAGAGGGCGGGAAAGGGAGACATCCGTGATGCGGGTGCGGCTCAGCTTCACGATCACGCCGGGATTCTTCTCCCGTTCCGCGGGACGAGGCTGCCTGTTTGGTACCGCTGGACGGGAAGTCTGTCCGTTCTGTACTGCCGCACGTGCTGTCTGCGGATTTGATGCCACCGGACGGGGTGCCTGCACATTCTGCACTGCCGGACGGGCTGTCTGCACATTCTGCGCAGTCGGATGGGCTGTCTGCACATTCTGCACTGTCGCACGGGGTGCCTGTCCATTGGGAACCGGGCGCATGGGACGGGGATTTCTCTGATCCGCCGGATTTGCTGCTCCCTGGGGTGTCCGCTGGGGACGGGGAGGCTGTGCGGCGCGGTTTTTCTCCGTCAGACTCTGTTCATTGGCGCGGTTGATCCGCTTTTTCAACGATTCCGCCGTATGGGACTCCACGGAAAAGGTTCTCGTGGAATCAAAGGCGTCTTTTTTCGGATTTTGTTCCGTAACAATCACCTCACTGAAGTGGGATGGGAAGGCGGGCTCTCAGAACCGCGCCATGGAAGCGATGACAAACGCCACGACCAACAAAAGAAAGGTGGGCGAGAAAAACGCTTCCGCAATGCGTGAAAACACGCTATGTTTCTGTTTGTGTGCATAAGGGGATGGGACGTTCTCCTCCGCATAGCCGCGATAGATGGTCTGCGCCTCGTAGCACATGAGCATGGCACACAGAATGGTCAAGGCTCCCAGAAGAATCGTCAGAAGGGTCAGGCTGGTATTCTGCTTGTCCACAATCCGGAGAATGTATTTCTCCGATAAGAGCACCACCGTATTGTTTAGCCCGTGCACCACCATGGATGCGATGACGGAGCGGGTGGTATACATGACACCGCACAGTACCAATCCCGAGAAGAGATACACTGGGATCCGTGCCACGGAGAAATGGCTCATGGCGAACAGGATCGCACTCATCATCACCGCCGTAAATACGCCATATCGCTCGTATTCCCCCACCACGATGCTCCGGAAGAGGAATTCCTCCGTCACAGCGGGAAGAATCGCAAAGGCAATCACCAGATACACGCTGTCAAAAAAACGCTGGTTCATGGCGAAGGCGGCATATTCCGTCACGGCACCCGTTTCAAAGGAATCCGGCACCAAGGTATACATGAGCATACTGATGAGAATCACGCCACCGATGAGGAAACCCGTGCTGTACACGAGGTAGAGCATCTGATTCGGCTTGAATGGGCGCACCCGCAGAGAGGCAGTCAGATCCTTTCCGCGAATCCGGCAATAGAACAGGGAGGGAACGGAGTAGGTCAGGAGATGAATCACCACCACCGCCAGATAGGGGTTTTCGTCCAGTCCCAGCAAATCCTCTGGCAAATAGGAGGACGCCAGCACCAGGGCGAACACCACAATCAGAAGAATGGGGGTGATCATCGCCCCTTTGAAGCCGTTCTGCAACGCTTACGCCTTTCCGGGATGTGTCTTTTTGGAATCCTTGGTGACACGAACGCCCTTTTCGGTGAGAAGAATATCCACCGATACGTCAAACCGTCCTCTGGGAACCTCGGGCAGAATGAAATCGGAATACACAACGCCGATGGTACAGCCCGCGAAGCCCGAGAGGTAGCGGTCATAAAATCCCTTCCCATAGCCGAGACGGAAGCCCGCCCGGTCATACACGAGTCCCGGGACAAAGCACACAGCCCCGCCCACCTCGTTCTGAGCATCGTACATGGGAGCATCCGCCTTCGGTTCCAGAAGCCCGTAGGCATCCGGCTCCAGTTCGTCGAGAGAGCTCACGATATGATACTGCATGGTGTGAGTCTTTTTGTCGCACCGGGGGAAGAGCACCTTTTTGCCCTTCGCCAGTGCCGTGCGCGCAAGGGGGAACACGTCAATTTCATCGGGAGTCGCCGCATAAAGCAGAACGAACTCCGCATACCGGAAGCTGACCAGCCCCTCCGCCGCCCGGCAAATGGCCTCATCCCGGACGAATTTTTCTTCGGGGCTCATCGTCCGCCGCCGTTCTTTGTATTCTTCCCGGATGTCATCTTTCTGTTTTTTAATCATTTTACCAATATCGCAGACCGGATTTTCGCCGCTGCTTCGTCTCCTTTCAGCAGTTCGCACAGAGCCAGCGCGAAGTCGAGCGCAGCCCCCATGCCGTTGGCAGTAACCTGACCGCAGTCGATCTCCACTCTGCCTCCCGTGAGGATCGCTTCGTCCAGATGCTGTTCAAAGCCGGGATAGCAGGTCGCGCGCTTTCCTCTGAGGAAGCCCCGTTTTCCGGGAATCATGGGAGCCGCACAGATGGATGCCATGTAGAAGCCTTCCATCGCCGCTTTTCTCATAAAATATGCCACGGTTTTGTCCTGATCCAGATTTTCGGCACCGGGCATTCCGCCGGGAAGAACGATCATGTCAATCTTCTCGGTCAGCGCACGCGCTTCATCCGCCGTCAGATCCGCCACAACGGGAATCCCGTGAGATCCTTTTACGATTTTGTCTTCCGTGCCGACTGCCACCGTGCGAACCGTCACATCTGCCCGACGCAATACATCTACCGGAGTGAGTGCTTCCACTTCTTCAAAACCTTCTGCTAAAAATACAAGTACCATAGTATAGCCCTCGCGCGGTCGTTTTATCCCTCCGCGCCATCCTTTCTTATCATAATTTATCTTTTTATTTGTAAGACGATCCCGTCCTATGTACCCATTATTATACCATATTCTCCTGGCACAAACGATTAACAATCCTTAGGCGCCGTTTGAAAAACAGGAAATGTGCACGACAGCGAGAAATTTTTGCGATAGACAAAGAATTTTTTTTGCAGAAATACGCCCGTATTTCAAGAAAAAATTCTGACGGATAGCGCAAAAAGAGCCGCTGTTCGGGCATATTAACAATTTTCAAACAAGCCCGAAACATTCTGGAGATTGTTGCGGTTTTCCGGAAAATTCCGTTCAGACGAGATCCGCCACCGCGTCGGCGATTTTATCAGCGATCACGTCTCTGGGCAAAGGCTCCTCCGCACCCTCTTCGGCACAGCGAATCACCCGCCAGCCACAGGCTTCTGCCGCATAGGAGGCAGCACGGCGGCACCGGCGGAGATAGTCCCCGCTTTTCTCGTGAATATCCATTACCTGCCCCGTGGCATGACTCCGCTTCCGCACCAGCGCTGAGGATACCTCCTCCGGCATATCCAAAAGCAGAACCCGGTCGGGAGCGGGCAGTCCCAGTCGGCTGAATTCGAAATCCCACAGCCATGCGAGAAAATCTTCCCACTCTGCCTCCGGCATTTTCGAAAGCTGATGATACGCATTCGCCGTAGTGTAGCGGTTGGCAATCACGATGCAGTCGTCATCCCGGTAGTCGTCCCGCCAGGAGGTAACGTAGCTCACGTAGCGGTCTGCCGCAAAAAACATCGAAGCGGCATAAGCACCCGTGGCATCGGGATCACTCCCCAATTCTCCCGCCAGATACATCCGGACAAGAGCCGATCCCTCCGACTGGTAATCGGGGAAGTCAATGACCCGCACCCGCTTCCCTGCTTTCTCCAGCCGTTCTTTCAGGAGCATGATCTGGGTGCCCTTCCCCGAGCCGTCCAGACCCTCCAGTACAATCAGTTTTCCCATGGGTTTCCTCTTTCGTTCAAAATCCAAAGTTGCTTATACGTCGAAGGGAGCCTCGTCCCGGAGCCGCATTTCCATGAACTCCTGACGGGTAATCAGCACATCCCGGGGCTTTTGTCCATCCGGTGCGCTGACATATCCCAATTGTTCCATCCGGTCGATGAGCTTTGCCGCTCTGCCGTAGCCCAAGGACAGCCGCCGCTGAATCAGGGACGTGGAGATCTTTCCGCTGTCGATTGCCAGTTCCACCGCACTCTTCAGCATGGAATCTTCTTCCTCGCCGCCGTCCTCTTCCATCACAGCGCCCTTCTTGCCGGACACGCCGCATCGTTGGGCTTCTCTCTCAATCTGGTTCGCCACTTCCTCGGAGTAAGATCCACAGGCGGCGTTGATATTCTGGATGTAGGACACCACTTCTTCCACGTTGGCTTCATCCACGTAGGCACCCTGTACCCGGGCGGGCTTCATGGCACCCACAGGCGCAAAGAGCATATCGCCCATACCGATCAGATTCGCTGCGCTTCCCACGTCAATGATGGTGCGGGAGTCGATCTGGGAGGAGGTACGGAAGGCAATCCGGGAAGGAATATTCGCCTTGATCAGACCCGTGATCACGTCCACGGAGGGGCGCTGGGTACCGATAATCAGATGCATTCCCGCCGCTCTCGCCTTCTGGGCAATGCGGCAGATGGAGTCCTCCACATCATCCGGGGCGGTCATCATGAGATCCGCCAGCTCGTCGATGATGATGACGATGCGGGGCATATATTCGTAATCGGGGTCGTCCTTGGTCACTTCGTTGAAGGAGCGGATGTTCCGCACGCCCACCGCTTCAATGAGTCCATAGCGGCGTTCCATTTCGCTCACCGCCCAGGACAACGATCCGGCCGCCTTCTTCGGCTCGCTGACCACGGGAACCAGAAGATGGGGAATGCCGTTGTAGATATTGAGCTCCACCTTCTTCGGGTCGATGAGAATCATTTTCACGTCTTCCGGAGAGGCTTTATAGAGAAGACTCGTAATAATGGAGTTGATACACACCGATTTTCCGGCGCCCGTTGCACCCGCGATGAGCAGATGGGGCATTTTGGCAATATCGAAATACACCGCTTCCCCCGCCACGTCTTCTCCGAGACACACGGTCAGCTTGCTTTTCGCCTCCACAAACGCCTTGTTTTCAATGAGCGTTCTGAGGTGTACCGTGGTGCGGTTTTTATTGGGAACCTCAATGCCCACGGCGGATTTTCCCGGAATGGGCGCTTCAATCCGCACCCCCGTGGTCGCCAGATTCAGGGCAATGTCATCCACCAGATTCACGATGGAGCGAACGCGGGTACCCGGCTCGGGCAGAAGCTCGTACCGGGTGATGGTGGGTCCCCGGGAGATGTTTTCGATTTTTGTCTTGACGTTGAAGCTCTTTAAGGTTTCCACCAGCTTGACGGCGTTTTCCTGGAGCTCTTCCTTGATGTTCTCGCCGCCGTTGCCGGGGTCTTTTTCCAAAAGATCAATGGGCGGGAACTGATAGGGGGGTGCCGCCGGTGCCACGGGCTTCTGGATCTTGGGCAGGGGTGCCGACACGCTCTCCCGCTTCACGTCCAGAGGCTGGCGATACTGCTCCGACAGTTTGTTGAGCAGTTCCGCATCCTCGGGATTGACGAAGAATCCGGACAAATCCAGTTCTCCCTCTTCTCCGCCCACAGAGGATGCCAGTTTTACGGTATCGGTCTCGTCGTCGCTGGGGGCAGAACGGGCGACGCGGCTCTGTTCCCGCAGTCCGATCGCTGCCACCTCCACCGCATCCAGCACGTCTCCCGCGACGATTTCTTCCTCATTTCCGTCTCCTTCGAAAAAGTCGTCTGTCTCGTCGGGCTCGGAGATGGGCTCACGTACCGGTTCTTCCCCGATGGGCGTGACCGTTGCCGCCATGGGTTCACTGTTCTCTTCTCTTCGAGCGGCACCACGGAGGGTTTCCGCCTGCTGGGATTTCTCGATTCGCTCCCTGGTGCGGCGCATCACTTCATCAAAAATCTTCTCGTCCACCGCATCCTGATCCACCGCCGTATCCGAAAGAGCCGCCTCTACCTGCGCACGATCTTCTTCAGCGGGATCCATTTCCGTCAGATCCTCGTCGTCCTCGTCCGGCAGGGTAATGTCGTCCACGGGAATATCCAAGTCCGTCATGCGGCGGCGCTTCACCCGGTACACCGTGGGAGCCGGCGTTCCCATGGGGATCTGCTCCCCGGCGGGAGATTTTTTTGCCCCGGTTTTTGTCGCAGTTGTCCGGACAGCAGGGGATTCCGCCGTTTCCTCATCGGATTCCGCCATCCGCTTCTGCTTTTTCTGACGGAGATATTCGAGATATTCTTCCTCCCGGATCTGATTGCGGGACGGAGGAGCATTGCGGCGGCGTTCTGCCTCTTCCGCTTTCCGTTCCGCCCGTTTTTCACTGGCAAATCGGATTTGATAGGCGAGGTATACGTAGACTCCCCGGAGGGTCAGTCCCGCCACATACAGTCCCAGAAGGACAATGGCGGAGAACAAAATGATCAGCGTGCAGACTTTTCCAAAGCCCCGGAGGAGCAGCTCCCCAAGGATTCCGCCCACAGCACCACCGCCCACCAGCACCTGCCCATCCTGAAAATGGGTCACGGGAGAGAACGCAGCCTCCCCGCCCCCCAGCACATGGAGCAGCATGGTGAGAAGCACAAAAACAATAGCGGTACACACGGTGCGTCCCCGGGTCTGTCCTTCTTCGTTGTCCCGCTTCCAGAACAGGGTGCGAACCAACAGAAGCACGGGCAGAGCATAGGCGCCTCCCCCGAACAGTCCCGTGAGAAGAGTCCGGATGCCTCCGCCGATCTTCCCTTCCCCGAGGATTACGCTGACGGCAAGGAGTACAGCAACCACCGCCATCAGATAGGGCGCTGCCTGGGTGAGGAACGGATGCTCCTTTTTCGCCGGTTCTATGGGTTTCGAAGCGGATTTGGTTTTCTTTGCCGCAGGTTCGGTTTTCTTTGCGGCGGGTTTTCCGGAGTTTTTCGTATTCTTCTTCGTTTGCGGCATGATGATTCCTTTCCGGACGTTGTTTTATCATCTGTCTGTCAATGGATGACAGGATTTTGTCAGGTTTTTCCGGCATGGCATCCCCTTCTCCGGGGTACAATAAGCACAAGTCCCCTTAGCGGATACAATACCAATATATATTATATCATAGATGAAACAAAAAAACAAGGTCAAGTTTTGTTGAATTGCAGATTCTCATCCCGCGGATCCCCAAAAATCTGCCAGAATCGGAGGTTCTTTTCGTGAAATCCACTCCCTCTCCCTTCGCCCTCCTCCTGCTCACCGCCGCGGTACTGGGCTCCTTTTCCGCCGGTATTCTCAACGGCATCATCGGAACGGGAGGCGGCATTCTCTTCATGCTCCTCGCCCGTCTTCTCGGGGTCACCGCCTCGGATTCGAAAAACTGCTACGCCTTTGCCATGATGTGCGTCATTCCCACCTCCGTCGTCTCCCTCCTGCTCTACCCCACCATCCCCCTCTCCCCCGGCGTTCTCGCAAAACTGTTCCTCACCGGAATCGGCGGGGGTATCGGCGGCGCCTGGCTCAAGGAGAAGATCAAAACCTCCTGGCTGAATCTCGCCTTCGCTTCTTTGACCGTGTACGCGGGCATTTCCATGCTCACAGCAGCGTAAGGAGGGATGGGATGGCAATCCTCGATTACGCAGTTCTTCTGATTCTCGGTACGGCGGCAGGATGTGGAATCGGCGGCGGGGGACTCTTGGTGGTGTATCTGACCCTCGTCTACGGCACGGAGCAG
>JAZSQX010000122.1:0-2526 GCA_045538235.1 Eubacteriales bacterium | reverse complement strand
CGGGGGATCTCCAAAGCAAGATTGACCCCTATCTCCGCCCCCTGTACGACGCTTTATACGAGATGCTGGGTGCGGAATCCTGTGCCCGGATGATTGAGAAGATGACCATCGAAATCGCACCCCTGGCGTATATGAGAGGGCGGACACTGGACGACTCCTTTATCATCCTTGACGAAGCCCAGAACACCACCCCGGAGCAGATGAAGATGTTCCTCACCCGTCTCGGAAACGGCTCCAAGGCAGTGGTGACGGGGGATTTGACCCAGACGGATTTGCCCCGGGGTACGAAGAGCGGACTATCCGTGGCGGTGCAGATTCTTAAAAACATCGAAGACATCGGCATTCACGAATTTTCCGAGCGGGACGTGGTGCGTCACCGTCTGGTACAGAAGATCATCATGGCGTATGACAAGTACGACCGGGACAGAAAAATCAGGGAGAATGAGCGGCGGGAAGAAAAACGGTTCCGCCCGGTGAAGTGAAATGAGAATGAAAATTTATTGGGCGGACGAACGGGAAGGAAAGAAAGCGGGCTGGCAGATGAAGCGGCTCCTCAAAAAAGCCATCCGCGGCACCCTCCGCCATGAAAACTTTACCCAGAACGTGATTCTGTCCGTGACGTTTACGGACAACGAGGGAATCCGGGAGAAGAACCGGGAATTTCGGGGCATCGACGCGCCCACCGACGTCTTGTCCTTCCCCATGTACGACATGAAGAACGGAGAAATGCCCGATCCCAACTGTGCGGCGGAACTGGGGGACATTGTGTTGTCCCTGGAGAGGGCGGCAGAGCAGGCAGTGGAATTCGGTCACAGTTTCCAGAGAGAATGCGCCTTTCTGACGGTTCATTCCATGCTCCACCTTTTGGGTTACGATCACGTGGACTCGGAAGAAGAGGACGAGGAAATGCGGGCACACCAGCGCGCCATTATGACGGAAATCGGTATTGAGCGGGATCCGGCATGAACAACGGATGAGAAAAAACAAAGACGAGGTTAGATATGACAAGAACAGCATTTATTGCCATTGTGGGCAGACCCAACGTGGGAAAAAGCACTCTGATGAATCATCTTTTGGGCGAGAAGGTTGCCATCGTGTCCTCCAAGCCCCAGACCACCCGAAACCGCATTGCGGGGATTCTCACAAAAGGGGAGGATCAGTTTGTGTTCCTCGATACTCCCGGGGTGCATCGGGCAAAGAACAAACTGGGGGAATATATGATGAAAACCGTCCGTTCCTCCGTGGGCTCTGCGGATGCCGTGATTCTCATCGCAGATGCGGGACATCCGGCAGGGGAGATTGAGAAAAATCTCATCGGGCAGATCAAGAAGAGTGAGCTCCCCTCCATTTTGGTGCTGAACAAGATCGATTTGATCAACGGTGCCAAGCTGGCGGAAACCATCACGGAATATGCGGCGCTTCATACCTTTGATGCGGTGGTTCCCACCTGTGCGGAGAGCGGCAAGAACGTGGCGGACGTGCTGGAAGAGGCGGCACAGTTCCTCTATGAGGGGGACTGGATGTTCGATGAGGACAGCCTCACCGACCAACCGGAGCGACAGATTGCGGCAGAGGTGATCCGGGAGAAGATTCTGCGCACCATGTCCGACGAAATTCCTCACGGAACCGCCGTGATGATTGAAGAATTTACCGAAGACGATCAGATGATTCGCATCCGGGCAGAGATTTACTGCGAAAAACAGTCCCACAAGGGGATTCTGGTAGGGAAGAACGGCGAAAATCTGAAGAAGATCGGCACCTATGCGAGAGAGGATCTGGAAGCCTTTTTCGGCATGAAGGTGTACCTGAATCTGTGGGTGAAGGTGAAGGAAAAGTGGCGGGATGATCACCTCAGCCTGAACAATTTCGGCTTCAAGCCCGAGGATTTCCAGTAAATCCAGAAAAAACGAAGGAGATTCCGACGTGGAAGACATCGAAGTGGACGGTCTGGTGATCCGGGAAGTGAAAACCGGGGAGGCGGACAAGGTTCTGACAATTTTAACCCCCACTCTGGGGCGGATTTCCGTCAGCGGGAAAGGGGTATCCAGTCTCAGAAACCGTTACGCTGCCTCCACCCAGCTTTTTTCCTACAGCACCCTTCTCCTACGAAAAAAAGGCGACTTTTACTACATCAAAGACGCCTTTTATATTGAAAATTTCATGAATATCCGCTACGACGTGGAGAAACTGGCGCTCGCCAACTACATCTGCGACGTGGCAAACGATCTTGCCAGAGAGGGGGTAGAGGATCCCACCCTCCTTCAACTGGTGCTCAATACTCTGTATGCCATTGCCAACCGGGACAAGATTCCTCTCGCCCAGATCAAGGGAGCCTTTGAGTTTCGTGCCGCGGTGGAGGAAGGGTTCATGCCCGATCTCAGCGGATGTGGACATTGCGGATGCCCGGATGGAACGGGGGACTATACCCTCGACGTGATGAACGGGCGGATTTTATGTCCCAAATGCCGGACACTGGTGCAGAACGATCCTGCCTATTACGAGGAGGGGGCGTTTTCCGGCATTCCC
>JAZSQX010000251.1:0-4007 GCA_045538235.1 Eubacteriales bacterium | reverse complement strand
GGTAACCGGCGCGAGAGTTCAAATCTCTCCTTCTGCGGAATAGAAAACCCGGATTTCTCATGGAAGTCCGGGTCTTTTCTTTGTTTTTTCGTTCATTCCGCCGGGGACGAGATGGTGGTTTCCGGCGTTTTTTTCGTTGTGACTTTATATACCTGGCTTCTGCCGGGGCAGTTCATGGCACAAGTGCTGCAGGAACAGCCGCAGGAGCCTTTTCCCTTCTTGACATTGCGGATTTCCGATACCACGATTACCACGAAGAGAACGGCAATCAGAGATGCGATAAGGATGGTGGGAATCATAAAATCCTCCTGTTCTGTCCCAAGGACCGATGGTCAGGGACGTTTTTTTGTATTGGGGTTCGGGCGCAGGAGCAGATAGAGCATGAGCGCCAGAACGAGGAAGGCGGGAATCACCCAGATTTCAGCGGCTCCGGTAAAGAGGAGTCCGAACTGGTAGACCATCAGGGAAACGGCATACGCAAAGCCCGTCATCCAGCCGAGGGCGGCGAAGGTCCACTTGGCGTTGTTCATTTCCCGTTTGATGGCACCCATCGCAGCGAAGCAGGGAGCGCAGAGGAGATTGAAAATGAGGAAGGAGAAGCCTGCCAGCTTGCTTCCGCCGAAGAATTCCTGCCCGATGATGGTGAGGCTGGAATTGACTTCTTCGGCAGCGGAAATCGCCCAGTCCGCATTTGCCATGGAAGAGAGGGATCCAAAGGTGCCCACGATCTGTTCCTTGGCGACCAGCCCCAGAATGGTCGCGACCGATGCCTGCCAGGAATCAAACCCGAGGGGCACAAAGAGGAACGCGATGGCGGATCCGATGAGATTCAGGATGGAAGCACCGCCGGTTTCTTCCGTGATGTAATGGAAGCCGCCGTCGAAGGAGAGGCTGTTGAGCACCCAGATCAGAATGCTTGCCGCCAGAATGACGGTTCCGGCTTTCTTTATGAAGGACCAGCCCCGTTCCCAGGTTGCCCGGAGTACGTTGGTGGGGACGGGCGCATGATAGGCGGGGAGTTCCATCACAAAAGGGGCGGGATCCCCGGCGAATGCCTTACATTTTTTGAGTATAATCCCGGAGAGAACCACAGCGGCGATGCCGATAAAATAAGCGGCGGTGGCGAGCCAGGCACCTCCGTCAAAGAGAGCGGCAGCCAAGAGTCCCACGATGGGAGTTTTGGCACCGCAGACCATGAAGCCCGTGGTCATGACGGTCATTTTGCGGTCACGATCCTGTTCAATGGTGCGGGATGCCATAATACCGGGCACGCCGCATCCGGTGGCAACCAGCATGGGAATAAAGGATTTTCCGGAAAGACCGAATTTGCGGAACAGGCGGTCCATGATGAAGGCAACCCGTGCCATGTAGCCGCAGTCTTCCAGAAGGGAGAGCATGGTGAAGAGAATGAGCATTTGGGGAACAAAGCCCAGCACCGATCCCACACCGCCCAGAATGCCGTCGGCTACCAGACTGACCAGCCAGGGTGCACAACCGATTCCGGTGAGATACGAGGCGGCGGCGGGAATGATGATGCCTCCGAAGAGGGTGTTGTTCATGAATTCCACCGTCCAGTCCCCCACGGTGCCGATGGAGACGGTGTAGACTGCCCACATGATGACGGCGAAAATGGGGAGCGCCAGAATCCGGTTGGTGACGAATCGGTCGATTTGATCGGACACGGTCATTTTGCCGGTGTTCTTTTTCTGATAGCACCGCCGGATCACGTTGGTGATGTACACGTATCGCTCGTTAGTGATGATGGCTTCCGCATCGTCATCCAGAGCGGCTTCTGCGGCGGCAATGTCTTTTTCGATATGCCGGAGCAGATCATCCTTCAGTTCCAGCTGCGCGATCACTTTTTCATCCCGTTCGAAGAGCTTGACGGCGTACCACCGCTGCTCTTCCTCTGGCAAATGATGCACCGCCGCTTCCTCAATGTGGGCGATGGCGTGCTCTACGATGCCGGAGAAGTTGGTTGGGGGAATGCGGCGTCCCTCCTTGGCGGCAAGGACAGCGGCTTCGGCGGCTTCGGTAATTCCTGTGCCTTTTAGGGCGGAAATGGAGAGAACCGGACAGCCCAGCTCCTTTTTCAGCCGTTTCAGATCAATGCGGTCGCCGTTCTTTTCCACCACATCCATCATGTTGATGGCGATGACTACGGGGATTCCCAGTTCGATCAACTGGGTGGTGAGGTATAGGTTTCGTTCCAGATTGGTGCCGTCCACGATGTTCAGAATGGCATCGGGGCGTTCCCCAACCAGGTGATTCCGCGCCACCACCTCTTCCAGGGTGTAGGGGGACAGGGAATAGATCCCGGGCAGATCGGTGAGGAGTACGTCGTCGTATTGCTTGACTCTGCCTTCTTTTTTTTCAACGGTAACGCCCGGCCAGTTTCCAACGTACTGATTGGAGCCGGTGAGGGCATTGAACAGGGTGGTCTTTCCGCAGTTCGGGTTACCTGCCAGGGCGATGCGAATGCTCATTGGTGGATCCTCTCTTTCAGACGGTTAGTTTCTGCTAACTGATAGGGATAAGGAAACGGGGAAGAATCCCCGCAAGTTTATTCGATTTCAATCATTTCGGCGTCTGCCCGGCGGATGGTCAATTCGTAGCCGCGCACCATGATTTGAATGGGATCGCCGAGGGGTGCCGCCTTGCGGACGAAAATCTCTACTCCTTTGGTGATGCCCATGTCCATGATGCGGCGTTTGAGGGCGCCTTCTCCGTGGAGCTTGGTGACCTTCACGGTTTTGCCGATTCTCACATTCTTTAAGGTGTTCATGGGATTTCCTCCTTTGGGTTTGTCGGTGTCGGGGTCAATTAGCCTTGGCTAACTCACGGGGACTAAAACACGATTAGCCTATGCTAACTACATGGTAAGTATACCTTTTTTCGGGGAATTTGTCAATAGTTTTTTTGAAAAAAGGAGAGGGCAGCGAGGGTTTCGTAGGAATGTCGAAAACAGCGGGAAAATGGGGAGGGAGCGATGTGCAAAATGGACAGGGGGAAACAAAACGGCTGCCGATCCGCGGGAAACGGATGACAGCCGATGGTTTATTCCTCAGAGGAAAGGGCGCGATGGATGGCGGAGGCGGCGATTTTGCCAGCCCCCATGGCGGAGATGACGGTAGCGGCTCCTGTGACAGCATCCCCTCCGGCGTACACACCGTTTCGGGAGGTGAGACCATCTTCGTTCACGATGATACCGCCCCGGGTGTTGACGTCCAGTCCGTCCGTGGTGTTTTTGATGAGGGGATTGGGCGTGGTGCCGATGGAGATGACGACGGTGTCCACATCCAGAATGAAATCGGAATCCGGGACGGGGACGGGACGGCGTCTGCCTCTCTCATCCGGCTCGCCCAGTTCCATGCGGATACACCGCATTCCGGTGACAAAGCCGTTTCTCGGATCCCGCTTGTCCTCCGGATTGTCGTAGCCGAGAATTTCTGTGGGATTGCACAGGAGACGGAATTCGATCCCCTCTTCCATGGCGTGCTCGACCTCTTCCCGACGGGCAGGGAGCTCTTCCATGGAGCGGCGGTACACGATGGTGACGTGCTCCGCGCCCAGACGGAGGGCAGTGCGGGCAGCATCCATGGCGACATTGCCACCGCCGACAACGGCCACTCTACCACCTTTCATAATGGGCGTGACGGGATCGTCCCGATAGGCCTTCATGAGATTGCTGCGGGTGAGGAATTCGTTGGCGGAGTACACCCCTTTCAGAGACTCGCCGGGGATTCCCATGAATGCGGGAAGTCCGGCACCGGAACCAATGAAGACCGCTTCGTAGCCCATGTCGAACAGCTCGTCCACGGTGAGAGTTTTGCCGATGACCACGTTGGTTTCGATCTGCACGCCTAGGGCACGGAGACCGTCCACTTCATCGGCGACGATGGACTTGGGAAGACGGAATTCGGGAATGCCGTAGACCAGCACGCCGCCGGCTGTGTGAAGGGCTTCGAATACCGTGACGGCGTAGCCCTTTTTGGCAAGATCCCCCG
>JAZSQX010000017.1:0-3616 GCA_045538235.1 Eubacteriales bacterium | reverse complement strand
CACCTGCCCCGAGTGCCTTCATGACGGTTACGAGAAAATCCTCCCGGCTGATTTCCTGATCCGGATGGAAGTATAAGGCACCCTGTACGGCAGAGACTTCCATGATGTTTTCTGCCGCCATCACCAGCGCCGCATTGTGCGCCCAGTGTCCCTCCATGTCGGCAAAGACAAGATCGGTCAGTTCTCGGTCAATGTCCACCGAAACGGTGACTTCGCGGCTGTAATTACCCCATTCATCCCGCACCACGTAGGTGAAGGAGTCCGAGCCCGTCACACCATCGCAGGGGGTGTAGCGGTAATCCCCGCCGGTTTTGCTTAAAAGCTCCAGAATGCCGTGCTCGGGCTGTTTGGTAATTTCAAACACGAGGGCATCGTTTTCCGGGTCGGATGCGCTGAGGGTTCCGTAGGTAGCAATGTCCCGCTGGGTCCACACCGCAATCTCTCCCGATGTTATTCCAGCAGTGGGAGCCGCATTGACGCAGTCCGTGTATTTCAGAAGGCATTCGATGCTGTATTCATTTCCCGCCTTGAACCGGAAGGAGGACGAGGAGCACCCCTTTGCGGGAACGAATCGCAGGGAAGAGACGGAAGAGAGTTTCATGCTCTGGTTCACCACCACGGGGGAATTGCCGAACATCAGCGTTCCATCCGAAGCGGGGGGCAGGGCAGTCACCGTGATGGAGGATACCTCCCCCCCCACAGCCTGAACGAAATCATTGGGGGCGAAGGAGATTTCCCCGGAAACCACGCCGGAGCGAATCATGACCTCCGTGTCCGCCAGAATCAGGAGCCCCGGTGAGAGGAGTTTGGCGGAATAGGCGGCAGAAGAAGCGGTGGAGCACAGGATCACAGCAAGGATAATAAATAGCAGAGTGAGACGTTTCATAATCTCGCATCCTTTCGTGTTGGAAAGAGTTGTTTTATCATATGACGGCTTTCCTTAAAAGATGCACGAAAAAATACCGATGAATCAATCATAAGATTGTGTGCCTTTTTACTTGAAATTTTCAATGAAATGATGTATAATGGGAAAAAACATACAGGGAGGCACTTATGCTTACGATAAAAATCGAAAAAACCGCCGCGCCGAAGACAAAACCCGATTATTCCAAACTGGGCTTCGGCAAATATTTCACGGATCATATGTTCCTTATGAACTATTCCACCGAAAAGGGATGGCATGATGCCCGGATCGTCCCCTACGGTCCCATCGCGCTGGATCCCTCTGCCATGGTGTTCCACTATGCGCAGGAACTCTTTGAAGGTCTGAAGGCTTACCGCAGAGCAGACGGCGGCATTCAACTGTTCCGCCCCGACAAGAACATCGAACGAATGAACAACACCTGCGACCGTCTCTGCGTTCCCCGTCTCGATCCCGCTGACGTTCTGCAGGCAATCAAGGCGGTTGTGGAAGTGGACAAGGACTGGGTTCCTTACGAGGAAGGCACGTCTCTGTACATCCGTCCTTTCGTGATTGCCACCGATCCCATGCTGGGCGTACATCCTTCCCATACTTATATTTTCGCGATCATTCTCTCTCCCGTCGGTTCCTACTACGAAGCAGGCATCAATCCTGTTAAGATCGGGATCGAAAGAGAATACGTCCGTTGCGTGAAGGGCGGCACCGGTCTCGCGAAGGCGGGCGGTAACTACGCGGCTTCCCTCATTGGTCAGAAGAAGGCGGAAGAATACGGCTACGCACAGGTTCTCTGGCTGGACGGCGTGCATCGCAAGTACATCGACGAAGTGGGCGCCATGAATGTGTTCTTCGTCATCGACGGCGTGGTGGTTACCCCCGATCTCACCGACGGCAACATCCTTCCCGGTGTTACCCGCCGTTCCTGCATCGAGCTTCTGAAAAAGTGGGGCGTTCCCGTGGAAGAACGGAAGCTGTCCATCGACGAAGTCCTGGAAGCACACGCAAACGGCAAGCTGAACGAGGCATTCGGCACCGGTACTGCCGCTGTCATCTCTCCCATCGGCGAACTCTTCGACAATGGTGAGAAGATGGTGATCAACAACAACGAAATTGGTGCCATTGCCAAGAGACTGTACGATGCCATCACCGGAATGCAGTGGGGCAAGGTCGCTGACGACATGGGCTGGATCGAAAAGATCGACTGAATTTGAGCACAAAAGAGAGGACTTTTCTGGGGTTCTCTCTTTTTTCTTTTCTGACATAGAAAAATGCCGGAAAATTTTTGTTTTTTTTGCAACCGGGAAGAAATTTTGACGAGAGTAAGAGTAGAGAGACCAGAAGAAAGGAGATCCCGTATGGAGGACGGACAGATTGTGGATCTGTACTGGCAGAGAGAGGAGCGTGCTGTGACCGAAACGGAGCGGAAATATGGCGCGTATCTTTCTAAGATTGCCATGAATATTCTTGGAAACCGGGAGGACAGCGAGGAGGGGGTGAATGACACCTATCTTGCCGCATGGAATTCCATGCCGACCCAGCGACCGAGTGTTCTTTCCGCTTATCTTGCCAAGCTGACCCGGCGGATTGCCATCGATCTCTTCCGCAGACGGAACCGACAGAAGAGGCGGGCATCGGAATATGCCCTCTCCCTGGACGAATTGGCGGAGGTGGCGGACAGTGCCGGCGGTCCGGAAGAGGAAGCGGAACTTCACCTGCTGGGAGACGCCATCAACCGATTTTTGCGAAATTTGCCGGAAGATGAGAGGAACACATTCATCGGACGATATTATTACCTGGATTCCGTGAAGGATGTGGCGTTGTACTGCGGTTTTGGCGTGGAACGGACGAAGAGTATGTTGTTCCGCACGCGAAAGAAACTGCGGAATTACCTGAAAGAGGAGGGATTTGATCTATGAAACCGGAACAACTGCACGATGCACTGGGGTATCTGGATGAAGATCTGACGGAAGCCGTGGATCGACTGAGACGGAATCCGCCCAGACGGGGTGGCATGGTGATGAGCTGGATGGCTGCGGCGGCGTGCTTCTGCCTCATCGCGGGCGGCATTTTGGCGAGTTCCGCTTTACGGAATGCTGTTCCTGAGGAAGAAACGATGTCGGATCAGGAAAGTGATTCCGAGCAATCCCAGGAAAACGGAGAAATCGAAGCCGATCACGGTTCCTATGACGGTGCTGTGCCCGAGGGGGAACAGGATCGTGATGGAAACGACCGCACGGAAGCCGTAACGGAAGCTCCACCTGCCACGGAAGCTCCACCTGCCAAGGAAGCGCCCCCCGCCACCGAATCCGCTCCTGTCGATCCCGTAGAGATACACGGCGTTCAGTATATCCGAACAGACGGCTACGTGGACGGCGCGGAATACCCCGTGATCACCGTCATCCGCTCGAGGGAAGAGCTGGATGCCTACTACCGGGCAAAATGCGACACCTACGACATGGAACGGCGCACCACGGTCTATGGGGACACCTCCATCGGTTTCCTGGATGCCTGTGATCGATACGACGAGGAATATTTCAAAAAATGCGACCTGCTTCTCGTTCTGCTGGAGGAGGGAAGCGGCTCCGTGCGACACGAGGTGACGGGACTGGAGCGTCATCCGGGTGAGCATTGGATGGTGCACATCCGGTATGACGTGCCGGAGATTTGTACCGACGATATGGCAGAGTGGCATATCAT
>JAZSQX010000150.1:0-2124 GCA_045538235.1 Eubacteriales bacterium | reverse complement strand
CCCATTTCAGCCAGTTCCTTTACGTTACCGCGGTGGAGGGACTGACCAACCTGGTCAACGGCGATCTTGTCAGCCTTGCGAACAACGTCGAAGGAGGTTTCACGGAAGGAGCCCATGGTCATCACCAGACTGCCCTTCTTGAGCCAGGGTTCTTCTACCAGGTCAGCGTTGGCGTTGGTAACGGTGATGATGATGTCGGAGCCGCGGCAGCCCTCTTCGTTGGTAGCGCACTTCACGAACTTGAAGGGAGCGTCGGGGAAACGTGCAATGAAGCGATCCTTTGCTTCTTCGGAGATGTCGCAGAGGCGAACTTCCTTCATGTCGAGAACCTTGCTCATGCAAACCAGGCTGGTGTAAGCCATCAGACCGGTACCGATGATGGTAACGATGTCGGTCTTAGCAGCCAGCATCTTTGCCATAACAGCGGGCTGAGCGCCGGTACGCCAGTCGTTGATGTAGTCGCCGCTTACGAGAGCACGGAGAATACCGGTGCGGGAGTCGGTAACGAGAAGATTTGCCTTGATATAGGGGAGACCGAGAGCACGGTTGCCGTCGTAGCCGCCTACTACCTTAATACCGGCAACGTCCATGGGAGCGATGTATGCGGGCATGGAGTTGAACCAGCCGGCAACGCCCTGAGAGGTCATGTCCGTGGTGATTTTGTTGGGCATAACAACCTTACCTTCACCGTACCATTTCCAGGTCTTTTCCACGCAGTCAATTACGTCTTCGGGGCTGAGGTATTTCCGGACGGTTTCCTCGCCAATGATCATAGCTTTCTGTTCCATAACAGTTTCTCCTTTATGTAAGTACGCGGTGCGTACCGATTTTTGATGTTGCCGCCTCCGCGCACAAGGACTTTCCTGTACGCACAGATCGACAAGTATGACTATAGCGCAAAATTCCCTTAGAATCAAGAGTTTTCCTGCTTTATTAACAGATTGTTTACAAAGAGAGGAGCACAGACGTATCACAAACCGTTTGATCAGCCGCGTAGTTCCCATTTCCCATGGTGGGATCCCCTTTTTCGTACACACAATGGGGGTAGGTGAGATAGAGATCCGCAATTTCGTCCACGAACGCGGTGTCCCGCCCATGCCAGATCTCCTGTGATGGTGATGAGATCGGGGCTCGTGCGCTGAACCAGTTCGGTGACGGTGCGGGTGAGAATGGTGCGGTTGGGGTGTCCCTCCGCCCACTCCCCATCGCTAAGCTGAGGGTCGGTGAGGTTCAGAACGATGAAATCCCGTGCGGGGTCTTTTGGCAGTCGGATCATGATGGTACCTCCCGGGTGTTTTTTTGGTACAGCATCAATATAACAGAATCGGAAGAAAAAGTCAATGATTGTTTTTGGAAAATTCATAAAACCGGGATTTCTCTTCGGTTTGTCCACCGTGCGGTTGACTTTGTGGGGGTTGTGTGCTATAATAAAAACTGAAAAATTCTGATTGCAGCGCTCTGTTCCGCAAAACGGGACGGGGATGGGAGGAAACCATGGCGCACCGGATTCACGTGCTCGAATATCTGGAGGAGACAGCCGCGCGACTGCCCGAGAAAATCGCTTTTGCCGATGACACCCGGACGTATACCTTTGGTGCTCTTCTCACCTCTGTAACGCGTGTGGGAAGTGCCGCTGCGAAAATGGCTTCCACTTTGCGAAGCCGCATTGCGGTGCTGGCTGACCGGACGGCGGTGACGGTGTGTGGGATTCTCGGTGCCATGGCGGCGGGGGGATGCTACGTCCCCATTGACGTAAAAATGCCCGCTGATCGGATGCACGAGATTCTTCGTCAGATCCGCCCCTCGGTGATTCTGTTCTCCGAAAAGGAGCGAAAAACGGCGGAAGCCCTCGCCTCCTTTGCCCCCATCCTTTCGCTGGAAGAGGCGGAAGAGATGCCCGCTGACAACAGCCTTCTTCGGGAAATCCGCGCCCGCCAGATTGACGTGGATCCCGCGTATATGATCTTCACCTCCGGTTCCACGGGGGTTCCGAAGGGGATTGTGGTATCCCATCGGGCACTGATCGACTTCACGGAATGTATCGTGGATTTCTGCGACACCACGGAGGAGGATGTCTTGGGGAATCAGTCCCCGTTTTACTTCGACACCTCCATCAAGGACGTG
>JAZSQX010000094.1:0-2902 GCA_045538235.1 Eubacteriales bacterium | reverse complement strand
CGGGGGCGGCTTCCAGCTGGGCGCTTTCTGCCAGACCCAGATAGATTTCGTTGATTCCACCGTAGAGGGGCATATTTATGGTGTAGGTATGCATGGTGCCGTCCGTACCCACCCAGGTTTCGTATCCCATCTTGGCATCGCTGGGACGGAAGGACTGACAGTACCGCTGTCCGCCCGCACCGTCGTCACAGTAGAGGTCAAATCCCTCCTCGCCAATGAGCGTCATGTGGGCAAAGAAAAACCGATTGGATACCTTTACTTTCACGGCGACGTAGGGGGAGTCGGTGCGGAAGCGGATTCGTCCCCCCGCGGTGCAATGGATGAGAGAGCGAACACCGCCGCTTACCCTGGACGCTGTATCCTCCGGCATCCGCAGAAAGGGCTTGCCGTTTTCGTACCGCCAGAGACCATATATGCGGAAGGGAGCCATGGTAGGATCCAGCCAACGGATGTCTTTCATGGGGATCGAGGATTCGACGGCAAAATTCTGATCAATATCACTGATTTTCAACGTGGAAATCTCCTGCGAGTTTTTTTCATTATAGCACGCTGTTTTTCTGATGTCAAGGGAAAACGGGGGTTGTGGGGATTTTCCCCCTTCCATGGGGCAAAATCGTGTGATGTTTTGCTGAAACTTTTGAAGGTTTTTCCTGAAATTATAAATAACGATTGAAATTTCGAAAAAACTGTGATATAATAATGAGAGATGCATCCTTGTCGGGGGGATCCCGGCAGATTTTTCCGGTGAACGGAAGAACAACAGCAGAATTTGAAAGGAGTTTATCCGACCATGGGTAACAACAAGACAACGGCGGGTCAGGAAAATCTGAAGGCCGCGAAAAGACAGGCTGAGCAGAACGCTCAGAAGAAAGAAAAAATGCAGACCGTGCTGATTACCGTTTGCGTAGTGCTCGTCGCTGCATTGGTAATCGGTCTCGCAGTGTACAACAGAATGGTAGAAACCGGTGCTCTTCTCAGAGGACAGGTGGCAGCGGAATCCGAAAACTTTGAAGTAACCGGTACGATGATGGCATATTTCTACAATATGAACTATCAGTCCTACTATCCTTACCTTTCCTACCTTGGAGCGGACACCACCAAGTCCCTGAAGGCACAGACCTCTCTGTACGGTACTGGTACCTGGTTTGACTATTTTGTGGATATGACAAAGAGCTATGTCAGCGAGGTGCTGGCTCTCTGTGAAGGCGCGAAGGCGGAAGGCATGAAACTGGAAAGTGAGGACTACGATGCCATCGATGCCGGTATCGTGGAACTGGAAGCGACAGCAAAGGCAAGCGGTATGAACGTGAACCAGTATCTGGCTGCTTCCACTGGTAACCCCATCACCACCAAGGACGTGAAGAAGTGCAGTGAGCTGGTTGCGCTGGCTACCAAGTATTCTGCTCACTATACCTCCAGCCTGACCTATACCGATGAACAGAAGCAGGCTTACTATGAGGAACACAAGGCAGATTTCGACGGCGTGGACTACCTGTCCTTCACCGTGAATGCGGCTGACTTTACGGAAAAGGCAGAGGACGGAACCGCTACCAGCGATGCCGCTACCGATTCTGCCAACGCAAAAGCTGCTGCTGAAAAGCTGGCTGCTGCAAAATCTGCGGATGAATTCAAGACCCTCGTTCGGGACTATATCAACGAGCACGGCGACGAAAAGGCAATCGAAGCCATCGAAGATACCGTGGCAAACCTCGATTCCCGTCACGTCATCGCAGCGAATATGAGCGTTTCCGAATGGGCATTCGCTGCTGCTGCCGGCGACACCAAAGTGGAAGGCGATGACGGTGCTACCTCTTTCAACGTTTACTATCTGACCAAGCCCTCTTACCGCGACGAGGTTACAAACCGCAACGTCCGCCACATTCTCTTTGCAGCGGAAACCAACGAAGACGCCACCAAGGTGGAATCCGTTTACGCAGAATGGGAAGCAGCCGGCTTCACGGAAGACAAGCTGGCAGAGCTGGCAGAACAGTACAGCGAAGATCCCGGTTCCAACACCAATGGCGGTCTGTATGAATCCGTTGCCATCGGCGAAACAACCACGGAATTCAACGATTGGCTCTTTGCGGATGAACGGAAGCCCGGAGATCACGGCATCGTGGAAACCGCTATTGGCTGGCACATTCTGTACTACGTAGGCGAAGGGGAAGGTCAGGCATGGCAGAACTACGTATACAATGCCATGAATGCAGCTGACTACAACGCACTGATCGTAGAAAAGAGTGCAGGGATCGTATACAACAGCGAAGCCATCAACGGGATCAACGCATAATTCGATCGGAAAAGCTGACAAAATTCGTTTGCCCCAAAGGGAACCCACCTTTTGGGGCAGCTTTTTGGATGACGGAGAACAAGGAAACTATGAGTATTTTAGTGAAATATCTGAGCGTGTTCGGGATTGCAATGCTCCCGATTCTGGAACTGCGGGCGTCGGTTCCTTGGGGTGTCGCATCGGATCTCCCCCTGCTTCCCGTTCTGATTGTAAGTATCCTCGGGAATATGCTCCCCATCCCGTTTTTGATCCTCTTTACCAGACGGGTGTTTGAATGGATGAAGAGAACCAGCCGACGACTGGGCGCCATTGCGGAACGGCTGGAGGCAAAGGCGGCGAAGAAAAGCGACGTCCTCGTGAAATACGAAACCCTTGGATTATTCATCCTGGTGGCGATCCCGCTGCCCGGCACCGGAGCGTGGACAGGAGCCCTTGTGGCAGCCATGTTGAACCTAAGGCTGAAGAATGCCATCCCTGCCATCTTCGGCGGCGTAGTGGCGGCAGGATTGATTATGACCTTTGTCAGCTACGGTGTGGATATGCTGATCTGATCGACCATTTCCAACGCAAGACACCAACCAAAGGAAACAGCATTTTTTTCGGATCATTCCG
>JAZSQX010000184.1:0-13306 GCA_045538235.1 Eubacteriales bacterium | reverse complement strand
ATGGTGAGGGTGTGCACGTATCTTGCAATACCTGCCGAGTGACTTGGGTCAACAATGACGGGCAGGTGGCTAAGCTCCTTCAATACAGGAACGGCAGAGATGTCAAGGGTGTTACGGGTAGCGGTCTCAAAGGTTCTTATGCCACGCTCGCAAAGGATGACCTTTTCGTTGCCCCCTGCCATGATGTATTCCGCACTCATGAGCAATTCTTTCAGATTGTTGGCAAGACCGCGCTTTAAGAGAATGGGTTTGCGGGTTCTGCCCAGTTCCTTCAGAAGCTCGAAATTCTGCATATTCCGGGCGCCCACCTGAATCACGTCCACGTCTTCGAACAGGGGCAGATGTGCCGCATTCATGATTTCGGTGACGATGGGAAGTCCGGTTTCCTTTTTGGCTTCTAAGAGCAGTTCAATCCCGTCGGCGCGGAGTCCCTGGAAATCGTAGGGGGAGGTACGGGGCTTGAAGGCACCGCCGCGGAGCATGGTGGCACCCGATGCCTTGACGGCTTTTGCCACCGCGATGATCTGTTCTTCCGATTCGATGGAGCAGGGTCCCGCGATTACGGCGAAGAGATTGCCGCCTACTGTGGTTTTGCCTGAGATATCGATGATGGAATCATCGGGGTGGAATTTCCGGTTGGCACTTTTGAAGGGATCGGTGATCCGCTTGAGGGATTCCACGATATCCAGCCCCCGCATCATCTCGGCATCCAGCTTGCTGGTGTCACCGATGAGTCCGACGACGGTCTGGAATTCGCCGGTGTATACGTGAACGCCCACGTTCTGAGAACGGATCCATTCACAGAAGTTTTCGACCTGCTGTTTTGTGGTTTCTTTTTTCAATACGACAATCATGATGAGCCTCTTTCTGTGTGTATAAAATTTTTAATAAAATCGGGAGAAAAAGAAAGGCGGGTGGTTCAGTGTTCATACTGAATCATCCCGCTTTTATCTCTTATAAAAACTGTATGCAGCAAAAACACTCTTACTTCAATTCGACAGGGTAAAGTAAGAGTAATAAAACTTGTTGTAGAAGAATACGTGCTTCATAACAATCGTTTCCTTTGCTTCATGTTGCCCTTATTGTAGCACGAACCGCAGTGCTTGTCAAGAGCGTTTTGCAAATTTTTTTGAAAAATTTTTGTGTAATTATGAGGCGGCACAGGGGGAATAACCGGGGTTTATACATCCAGGGTACAGGAATATGCAGCTTTTGCTGTATGCTCTGTTTGAGAGAGAATGGCTTCTGCCGCCGCAATCCGGGTGTTCTTCTTGGAGTCCGCGGGGATCACCGTCCAGGGGGCATAGGGGGTGGAGGTGCGGCGGAGCATCTCTTCCTTTGCCTCCTCGTAGGCAGGGCGGCGGGAACGGTTGCGCCAGTCCTCGTCGGTGATTTTGTGCCGCTTTTCGGGAGTTTCCATTCGACGGCGGAAGCGGCGTAGCTGCTCTTCCTCGCTGACGTCCAGCCAGAATTTGACCAGAATGGCTCCGTCCTCCCACAGCATCTTTTCAAATGCATTGATCTCCTCGTATGCCCGCTGCCATTCCGCCTCGGTACAGAAGCCTTCAATTCGCTCCACCAGCACCCGACCGTACCAGCTTCGATCGAAAAAGGCGATGTTTCCACGCGGCGGGAGAGCTTGCCAGAATCGGTGGAGATAGTGATACCGATACTCCTCTTCCGTCGGCTTGGCGATGGAAATCACGCGGAATTGCCTGGTGTCCAGCTTTCGCGTCAGGCGGCGGATGCACCCGCTTTTCCCGGCGGCATCCTGCCCCTCGAATACGACGATGAGGGGGCGTTTTTCTTGCCGCAGTTTCTGTGCACGCTCCTCCAGCTCGATCTGAAGACACTCCATCCGCTCTTTATAATTGTGTACTTGTTCTGTTTTTACGTCAGACATTCTGTCACCCCGTTTCGGTTTGGTGGAGATAGTATGCCCGTGAAGACGAAATTTATGCGGAGCATCTGGGCGGATGGAGGAAAACACTTGCAATGGGAAGCGGTTTATGGTAAGATAATACAAATGAACCAAACAGGGAAGGAGAGCGCATGATGGTCGAAGAAAGAGACGACATCTGCGGGCGGAGTGTTTCCGTCCTGCGGGGAGTGGGAGAAGCGAGACAGGCGGATCTTGCCAAAATTGGCATTGTGACCCTGGGAGATCTGTTGAACCGATACCCCCGCGCTTACCAAAACCGAGGGGATACCCATACCCTCGCGGAAATCAAAGACGCTCTTTTGAGGGGAGAGACGGGACCGTTTTCCTCTGTTCTCACCGTTTCCGCGGAGCCCACGGTGCGGATGATCCGCCGGGGGATGGTGCTCCTTAAGCTGCGTGCTTTTGACGAAAGCGGCTCGGTGGAGATCACCTATTTCAACCAGCAGTATTGGAAGGATCTGATGCACACGGGGGCGGAGTTCCGATTCTTTGGGCGATTCACCCTGGAGGGAGGACGGCTGAAGCTGAACAGCCCCATCCAGGAAGCCATTACCATGGACAAGCCCCTCCCGGATATCGTGCCGGTGTATCCGCTGACGGGACGGCTGACCCAGCGATTCATGGCGGATATTGTGGCACAGGCACTCCGGCTGGCGGGGGGAGAGTTGCTCGAATACATCCCAAGAGAAGCCCTCGAGGAACTGTCCCTGCCCACCTACGCCTGGACGATACACAATATCCACCGACCCGAGAGCGTTTCCGCCATCGAAACAGCGAAGCGGAGGCTGGTGTTCGACGAACTGTATCGGATGTTTCTTTCCCTTGCGAAAAACGGAACCCGCGCGAAAAAAGCCAACACCTGTCCCATGCCGGATGGGGATCTCGCGGACTATTTGGCATCCCTCCCCTTCGAGATGACGGGTGCGCAAAAACGTTCTGTTTCGGAAATCGCCGCGGATCTGTCGGGAGATTGCCTCATGAACCGGATTCTCACGGGGGACGTGGGAAGCGGCAAAACGGCAGTGGCGGCGGCTGCCATTTATCTGGCGGTGAAAAACGGCTACCGGGCTGCCATGATGGTTCCGACCGAAATTTTGGCTGGACAGCATTACGAGGATTTGTCCGCCCTGTTTGCGCCTCTTGGCATCCGCTGCGCTCTTCTCACCGGCTCGGTGAAGAAAAAGGAGCGGGAGCACATTCTACGGGGACTGACGGACGAGCAGATGGGGGAGAAAATCGACTTTGTGGTAGGCACTCACGCGCTGATTTCCGACGGTGTTGCAATCGAGCGTCTGGGACTTGCCGTCATCGATGAACAGCATCGGTTCGGTGTGATGCAGCGAGCGGCTCTTTTGGAAAAAGGGCAAGGCATCCACTGTCTTGTCATGAGTGCCACGCCCATTCCCCGCACCCTGACGCTGGCGGCTTACGGGAGCATTGACGTGTCCCGGATTGATGAATTGCCCAGGGGACGGCAGGCAGTGGATACGTTTCTTGTAAATGAAGGATACAGGGAACGGCTCAACGCCTTCATCCGGAAGCAGACGGAGGAGGGACACCAGGTTTACGTGGTCTGTCCCGCCGTGGAAGAGAGCGGCGACAAGGAGACGGATCCCGAGGAAATGGCAAATATCCCCTTCATCGACGAGAGCGTGGGAGACGGATCCCTGCCCATCAAGGCGGCTCAAGCCCATGCGGCGTATCTGACGGAAGCCTTGCCCGGCATTGTGGTGGGGCTGGTACACGGCAAAATGAAGCCCGCCGAAAAGGATCGGGTGATGCACGCCTTTGCGGACGGGGAAATTCAGGTGCTGGTTTCCACTACGGTGATCGAGGTGGGAGTCAACGTGCCCAACGCCACTTTGATGATCGTCGAAAACGCAGAACGCTTCGGCTTGTCCCAGCTCCATCAGCTCCGTGGACGCGTGGGACGGGGACGGGAGAAATCCTTCGTGATTCTGGTTTCCGACAGCACCCAGCCGGAAGCATTGGATCGTCTGCGGGCGATTAAGGGAACGCGGGACGGCTTTGCCATTGCGGAATACGATTTACAGATGCGGGGACCGGGGGACTTCTTCCACGAAAGCGGCGCCATTCGCCAGAGCGGACAGATGGAATTCCGTCTGGCGTCCTCCTGCCGCGACACCAACTTGATTGAACGGGCATCCTACTACGCCAGACGGACGGCGGAAGAGGATCCGGATCTCAGAAAATGGGAAAACCGGATCTGCCGACGGAAACTGGAACGGATGGGTGAGGAGTCCGGCAATACGATGAATTAAATAAAATCCCGACGGGTACAGGATGGTATCCGCAAATCCGAAAGGAGAATGTGCATGAATACCAGAACGACGCCCCAAGATATGAAACGGCGGAGTGAGGTGCTGGGCTCTCTCATGGGAGCTGGACGGGAAAACGATCGAGGGAATTCCCGCGCATTTTGAACAGCAGGTGAGACGGGGGATTCTGGATGCGAACCTTTTCCCGCACCGTGGAAGAGTTGGCGTGGGAGGACTCACCGTTACCCTGCCAAAGCGAACCGGTATCGGGCTGTTTTACGAAATAGAAAAATAAAAAATGCTCCTTCTTTGTCTGAGCATGGTATCGTGTGGTTCAAGAAGGAATGTTTGAGAATACAGGAGGCTTCGGAATGAAACCAATACGAAAACTGGGCTGGGATATCCGCAACGTGGTGATTGCGGTGTTGTCAATTGTTACGGTGGCATCGGTTTGCGCGACGGTTGCGATCCTGCACCGGGAGCCGGATCCTCTCGATTTTATGCCTGTGGAGACGGATTCTGCTGCAGAGCGTTTGGAGGAGGACAAGGGATCTGCCGCCGGTGGGAGCAGTACCCTCTCTCTCCGATACAGCGGGGAAGTGACGGTAAATCTGGCGGACAAAACGGTGCATTTTCGGATGGGCAATCCGTCGTCCTCCGGATGGGATGTGGTTCTGCTGATTGAAGTGACCGACGGGGAGAATACCGCAGTCATTGGTAGAACGGGACGGATTCCCGCCGGGATGCAGATCACCGAAACGTCGCTGATTACGGATTACGCCAGACTGTCGGCAGGGCAGTATGACGGGCAGATTCGGGTGATGCTGTACGACAGCGAAACGGGAGCACGTACCCAGTTCGACAGTCTGCTCAAGGATATCGTGATTACGGTGACGGAAGGGAAGGAAGGATGAAGAACCGCCTGATCGTTCTGCTGAGTGCCGCGGCGGTGAGTTCCGTTTGTATCCTGATGTTTGCCGTCGCCAACAGCCGGGAACCCCGTTTTGACCTGCCTCCTCGTGAGACGGCCGCCGCCCCGGGACTTCCTGCATCGTCGGATGACGCGGAATTTTCCATTGCGGACTGCGGTCGGTTTTCTGTGGGACTTTGTGCATCGCCGGCTTGTGAAGGGGGACGCGTCATGCTCTGTTTTGCCAATCCTGCGGAAAATACGGCATGGCTGAAAGTGCGGCTGTACGATGAAACCGATAGGTTCCGCGGCGAAAGCGGGATTCTTCTGCCTGGGGAATTCGTTGGGGCGATCACAGTAACAGAATCCGTTTCCCAGTGCCGCGGATGGACGGCGGAAGTGCTGGCGTACGAGCCCGAAACTTACCACAGCATGGGGACGGCTCGGTTTTCCCTTGGGGTATCGGAGGGGTTGACATGATTCTTCACTCAAAAGACGTACTCCCACGGCTGAAGAAAGATATGGTTCGCACCCTTCCTCTTCTTCGCTTGCTGGCGGAGGAGGAGACGGTGGTGTATGCTTCCGCACCCGATGCCCCCTGGAATGAGATGATTTTTGCCGCCGGAGAGGGAAGGACGCGGGAATTGTGGGTGTTTTCTCACGACCCCGCTCTCTTGCGGGAAGCCGCCCGCGACTCAGAAACCGGGACACTCGTGAAGGTTTACGGAGACCCCGCCCCGTTCGGTGATGGTGGTTTTGTTCGTCCTATCGATCGGCGTGTGCTGGATTCCCACGGCGTATTCGGGATTCCTGTGCGGCATACCCTCCCACCCAACGTACCGGATGCGGCAGTCACACTCCTTCGAAAATCCAGTTGTCCTTTGCCGCCCGGCGCGGATTGGGAACGGCTGGCGATCTGTCTCCGGGACAAGCCTGCGGAAGATCGGATTTGGCTTGCCATGCTGGGAGATCGTGCGGTTGGCTATCTGTGGGACATGGAATCGGTGGGGAATTTCCGTGAAATCGGCAACATCTTTGTGGAACCCGGCGAACGAAATCGTGGAATCGGTGCTCTCTTGGTTCATCGGTTTCTTTCGGAAGCCAGACGGATGGGAGCGGTGCCGTACTACGGGTGTGCTCTGTCTGAGATTTCCCTCAGGCTGGCAATCCGGTGCGGTTTTGGGGAAGTGCTCCCGCCCCCGGTGCTGTTTGAACTGGAATAAAAAAAGACTGCTGTCCTCGGTATCGCTTCCAGGCGAAGGAGGACAGCAGTTGTTTTGTTGTCAGAACCGAACCACAATCTTCACCGGGGTACTGGCGGCGAATCGGGACATTATTCGGGAATCAGAACCTCCCCGCCGGACGTAATGATTGCCTTATGAACAGCGAAGGCACCGCCCACGCAGGTAGGATCATGGGCGTAAATCACCCCGTCGTATTCCACCACAACCGTACTCCCCACCCGGAGAAATCCGCGCCGGAGCATACGGCTGACGTGTGGATGGGCGGAGGAAATGGTGAACACCATGCCGTCCTCGGGATGCTTCATGAGCGCGGTGTCATCCAGCTTGAAGAAATCCTCCCCGATTTCGGTGATGGTTCCTACGAGGGTGTAGGGGAGCTTCTCCTCTACGGGATCGCCATGATGCTCCGTCACCAGTTCGATGATGCGGTTCGCCAAGTCTGCGCCGATGGGATAGTAGTACCCGTATTCCCCCAGATTGGTGATCAGGTATCCGTCACTTGTGATCCTATAGGCTTTGTTCGTCAGTCCGAAGGCGGGGGCTTCCACGGTAAAGGTGACGTGGGTGCTGAGATCGTGGTAAAAGGTGTCATCCCGGATGATTTCCGCATCTCCCGCTTCCGTAAGCATTGCCCAGATGGTGTTGGATTGATCCGCGGACAGGTGGAAATAGCCCGCGAAGAAATTGTTCTGCGTCAGACGAACCTTGGTCAGAGACAGGTATTCGGTGAGGTGGTATTCCTCCATGAAATCGGCGAGGGTCAGGGGCGGATCGTAGGTGCGGGAGAAGAATACCACGTAGCCGTCTGCCCCTTCAAACTTGACGGCAACCACGCGCTTGGTAGGGAGGTCGCGGATCGCAAACACCTCACAGGGAAGGGAGTGGGCGGGATCTTCCTCGTTCAGAATGCCGTCGGCGACTTTTTCACCCAGGTATTCCTCGGGCAGATAGACCCCGCGAGAGGAATAGGGATCTCCGTTCAGCGCCAGAGAGGTGTAGCGTTCCAGCGGGGTGAGATCGTCCCAGCCCCACTCAATGGCAAGTTCCTCATTCAGGAGTATGGAATCGTTTCGCTCCCGCGTGTCCACCCACAATTCCCCGGAGGATTCGGTTTCGACGTCCGTTTCCTGCCATTCAATGGGAGGCGGGAGCGTTTCGGTTCCGGATTCGGCGGGGGGGAGCGGATCATTTTCCCAGAGCATGGGCAGGGCAAACAGCGCGGCACCCGTCACGATCACAAGGGAAGCGGCAAGGGAGCCCCACCGGAGGAGTATGCGGGAGCGGCTTTGGTGCTTTTTTTCGGGATCGGCTTCGGCAATATAGCAGTCGCTGATCTCGCTGAGGAGGGAGAGCAAACGGCTTGATTTCATAATGTGACTCCTTCTTTTTCGAGTAAGTTTTTCAGACGGGTACGGGTGCGGGAGAGGGTCATTTTCACCTTGCTTTCCGAGCAGCCCAGACCGGCGGCAATGTCCCGGACGGAGAGGAGATACCAGTACCGGCGCAGAAAGATGATACGGGCGGTTTCTGGAAGGGAGGCGAGAAATCCGTTCAGAATTGCGGCAATGCGATGATCTTCCGCCGCCTGTTCCACGGAGTCGGGAGCAGGAATGCACTCCGCCAACTCTTCCAGAACGACCTCCACCTGTCCCGCGCCCCGCTTTTTTGCTCCGGCAGATCGGAGACGGTCTAAGGAGAGGTTGCGGGTGATTCGCCCGAGAAAGGCGGACAAAATCCCCGGTCGCTGTGGCGGGATGGCGTTCCAAGCCCGGAGCCAGGTGTCGTTGACGCATTCTTCGCTGTCTAAGACGCTGGCGAGAATGGAAAAGGCAATCGTATAGCAGTAATTGCCGTATTTGGCGGCGGTTTCTTCAATGGCGGACTCTGCCCGGTTGAAATAGAGATCCAGAATGCCGTTGTCGTCCATGGGAGTCTCCTTTCGTTGTCGATGTGTTTCACCTATAAGGACGCAAAAGAATGGCTTGGGTCACGTGGTTTTTCTCATTATACCATATTTTTTTGCAAAAATCCTTGTTTTGCAGAGAAGAAAGAAAAATGGTACAGCAGAAATCCGAATGGGACTCCTGCTGTACCACGTTTACTGGATGTTTTTTGATTTTATCAAAGATCCATTTCCTTGTTGTGCTTCAGAACTTCGAAGGTTTCGGCATCAATGCGGTACTCGTACTCGTACAAACCGCTTTGGAAATCGATTTCGTAGACGGAGACCCCGTTTTTGTTTTCCAGTTCGATTTCGAAATCAAACACGTCGTCCGCCTTGAGACCTGCATGAGCCAGAGCCGCCGCTTTTGCCTTTTCTGCCCCTTCGGAGAGAGGAGCAGAACTGCCGCTGTTCGGAGCGAAATGCTTGTTGTCGGCGTCGTATTCATACTTCACGATTTCTCCCGTGACGGCGTTCACGTCGTAATCGTATTCTACCCCGTTTGCGTAAAATTCAATTTCGAATACCAGAATGCCGTGTTCCGTGTCCAGCTTGATTCCTTCAAAACGGGCATCGGCTTCCGCTACACCGCTGTGCTCCAGAACCGCGGAACGGGCGGCTTCTTCCCCAATGGTGCCGGAGAGATCGGGGGCAGATGCATTCCCGGAAGAGAAGCTCCGGTCATTGTCGTTTTTGTTCTTGGATTTTATCACCTCGCCGCTGACCGCGTGAATGTCGTATTCGTATTCTCTGCCGTCGGCGTGGAACTCGATGTCGTACACCATCACGGCGTTTTCGTAATCCAGCTCGGCTTCATAGCCGTAGATTCCGTCGGCGGCAACTCCCGCATGGGCGAGGGCGGCATTCAGGGCATTTTCCGCGCCGATGTATCCTTTGTCGCTGGCGGTTCCTGCGGAGGTGACCTCGTCCAGGGTCAGTTTGCCCGACACGCTGAGCAGATTTAATTCGTGAATGGACAATGCCGCCAGCTCGTCGAAGGTGTAGTAGGAATTCTTATCCAAAATCCGCTGGATCAATTGTGCCTTTCCTTCGGTGATCCCGTGATCGGTGGCGGCGGCGGAGATGGTTTCGTCATGGTCGAGGGTCTGACCCAGCACCGATCCCGTGAAGGCCTCGGTGTTCAAAAGGGCATTGATTTCTTCCGTCAGACGGTCCCGGAGTGCCGTGCCTTTGGCAGCGTCGTCGGTGTCCACACTCACCAGAATGGAATTGGCGATCTCCGAGAGATATCCGTTCTGGAGCATGGATCCTACCAGGGCGTTGACCGTCACATCCAGGGGGCTGCCGGTGAAATCCATGCCGCCGATGATGACGTTTCCGTCTTCGTTTTTGGCGGTGACGTTCAGCACCCGTTCCTTTTCATTGACGGTGATTTCCACGGAGGGGTTGACGTCCAGAGAAACGGTGGAGAAAGCGGCGTGACTGCGGGTATAAGCGGCGGCACCCAGTCCGATTCCCGTGACAAGGAGAAGGGCGGCCGCTATGGCAGGGAGACGCCGGATGAGGTTGGAGGGATTCTTTTTTTGCTTCGTCATAATAACAGTTCCTTTCGCTTTGAGATTCTGACAGTCGGAAAGAACGGAATCCAGAAGGTCGGGGGTGATTTGTTCAAATGCGCCGTCGATTTTGCGCTCAAGATCTCGGTTCTTCATGATTCGAATTCTCCTTCAAGCAGTTTTTTGAGTTTTTTTGCGGTGCGGTTGTATTTGGCAAGAACGGTTCCCAGAGGGAGGGATAGCATGGCGGCGATTTCACGGTGCCGGAAGCCGGAGACGGCGTGGAGCACCAGAATTTGCCGTTCTGTATCGGAGAGGGTGGCAAGACATTCGCGGAGGATCAGAAGGGACTCCGGATCCAGGGCGGTGTTGTCACGGAGAGCCTCTTCCCAGTCTTCCCCGGGATCTCCACGGCGGGAGCGTTCCCGCAGCTTGCTCATGCACAGGTTCCGGGTGATGGTCAGGATCCATGCCATCGGCTTGCCGGAGGAGGTGTAGGAGCCGGCGGCGGAAGCAACGTGAAGGTACGTGTCGTGCATCACATCCTCCGCATCGTGAGTGTTTTTCAGAAGGGAGAGGGCGAAGGCGTACACCGATTTGTCCGTCAGCCGGTACACAGCTTCCAGAGCCTCCGTTTTTCCGGCGGCAAGATCGGCAAGTCCGTGCTCCAGATGCTCGTCAGCATCCGCGCGATGACAATGCCCTTTGTGATGTTCCGATTCCAGTGTCAAGAGAAACATGGCATTCCCTCCTTTCATACAGATAACGCACCAAAGCTCGGTTTTATTGCAGCGAAAGAAAATATTTTTGAGAAAATTATACCATGAATTTGTGACAGTTATGTGATGCCGGAAAAGAAAGTGCGCACAGATGGGATTTCGCGCGTCTTTTCGGGAAAAATCTGCCGAAACTCTTGATTCTTTCCTTGAAATTTGGTATACTTATCTTTATAAGAGAAACTATGCCTATAGGGCGAAAATCAAGTTTTGGGGAGAAGATTATGGAAAAAATCATCAAGCCGCGCGGTACCATGGATGTCATGGCACCGGATGTATTTGCGTGGAACTATATAGAAAAGACCGTGCGGGACGTGGCAGATCGCTACGGCTTCACGGAGATCAAGGTTCCGACCTTTGAGGAAATCGGACTGTTCAAACGCGGGGTGGGCGAAACCACCGATGTGGTACAGAAGGAAATGTACTCCTTCACGGACAAAGAGGGAACGGTGTACGCCCTTCGTCCCGAGGGAACGGCTTCCGTTGCCCGCGCCATCATCGAAAACGGCAAGGCGACGGATACTTTGCCGCTGAAGTATTACTACCTTATTAACTGTTTCCGGTACGAAAAGCCCGAGGCGGGACGGAGCCGGGAATTCGTGCAGTTCGGTACCGAAATGTTTGGCGCTCCCTCGGCTGCCGCAGATTTCACCATCATCGCTCTGGCAAATTCCGTCATTCGGGAACTGGGACTGAAGAATATCCGTCTTCACATCAATTCCATCGGCTGTCCGAATTGCCGCCCCGCGTATCGAGAAACCCTGAAGCAGTACCTCCGTGCCAATGCGGCGGATCTGTGCGATACCTGTCTTGACCGGATGGAGACCAATCCCCTCCGTGCGCTGGACTGCAAGAACGATTCCTGCAAAGCCGTTGCGGAAAAGGCTCCCCGGACGGTGGAACACCTCTGCGACGAGTGCCAGGCGCACATGGACGGGCTGATCGCCTATCTGCAAGCCGCTGGGATCGAATACGTCATCGACCCCCACATCGTCCGCGGTCTGGACTATTACACCCGCACGGTGTTTGAATTCATCGCCGAGGGCATCGGTGCCCAGAGTACCGTGTGCGGCGGCGGACGTTACGATGGACTGATGGAAGAACTGGGCGGTCCCAAGATGGCGGGCATCGGCTTTGGCATGGGGATCACCCGTCTCATTCTCGCCATGAAGCAGGACGGCATCGAAGTGCCTCCGCTGGCGGTTCCTCAGTTGTACATCGCCTCTATGGGGGAAGCCGCTGCCATTCGCGGATCGGTTCTGGTGGGACAGCTTCGCGACGCCGGCATCTGTGCGGAATGCGACATCATGGGCAGAAGCCTCAAGGCACAGATGAAGTACGCGGACAAGATCGCGGCAAAGTACGTGCTGATTCTCGGCGATTCCGAGTTGGAAAACGGACGTGCGGTGGTAAAGGAAATGGCGACCAGCGAGCAGACGGAAATGGATCTCGCGGACGTGGTGTCCTTCATCGTTGCAAAGGCAGGGAAATAACGGCATGGCAAAACTGATCCTTTTCGACATGGAAGGAACTCTCACTCACGAGGATGCGGCTCTTCCCGGCACGGCGCGTTTTTTGGAGTTTGCGGCGACGACGGACTGGAAACTGGCGCTGGTGTCCGACCTTCCCAAAGAAAAAGTAAAAGAAAAACTCACTGGCGCGGGACTTTCTCCCAATGCCTTCGGGCAGATTCTCTCGACCACCCACTACGCGGAAGCCTTCACGGAAGCGGCGGCTCATGCTGGCGTTACCCCGACGGAAACGGTGGTCTGCTCCGCCTCCATGGTGGGCGTGAAGATCGCGGGACGGTGCGGGATGACGGCGGTGGCTGTCAAAGCCCGGTTCAGCGAGGAAATGTACCGAAAAGCCGGTGCGGAGTATGTCTGCACCACTCTGGCAGAGCTCCCGGGTATTCTGGGATTTGTCGGCTGACACATTTGTTTATCAAAATTTTTACGATAAAAACCATAGCGAAAGGAAAAAGAAACAATGGAATCCTTCACCAAGACAGATAAAAGAACCCATTACTGCGGTACGCTGACCTCCGCAGACATTGGCAGGCGGGTGGTTGTCACCGGCTGGTGCCAGAGACAGAGAGACCTTGGCAGTCTCATTTTCATCGACCTCCGGGACAGAACCGGCATCGTACAGCTGGCGTTTGACGACAATACCGACCGTGAAATCTTCGACAAGGCATTTGGCATCCGCGCAGAATACGTTCTGGCGGCGCAGGGGGTGGTTCGCTCCCGCGGCGAAGCGGCAATCAACAAGAACATCCCTACCGGGGAAATCGAAGTGTACGTGGATTCTCTGAAAATCCTTACCGCTGCGCAGACTCCTCCCTTTGCCATCGTGGAAAACAGCGACGTTAAGGCAGAACTCCGTCTGAAGCACCGCTATCTGGATCTTCGCCGTCCCGACCTGCAGCGCAATATCATTGCCCGCTCCGAGATCGTAAAGATCACCCGGAATTACTTTGCCGACAACGGCTTCATCGACGTGGAAACTCCTTGTCTGATTAAGCCCACACCGGAAGGAGCCAGAGACTATCTGGTGCCCAGCCGCGTGCATCCCGGTAAGTTCTACGCTCTGCCCCAGTCTCCTCAGCTTTATAAGCAGCTTCTTATGTACTCCGGTTTCGATCGCTATATTCAGATTGCCCGCTGCTTCCGTGACGAGGACCTGAGAGCGGACCG
>JAZSQX010000221.1:0-2428 GCA_045538235.1 Eubacteriales bacterium | reverse complement strand
CCTCTTCTGCCCAGTTGCCATTCACGAAAATCGGAATTTCCTTGCCATCCTTGATACCCGTGATGACCATGTCATCGGAGCCGATCATGAAGTCCACGTGGATCATGCTGTCGTTGATGCCAAGCTCCTGGCATTCTTCGTTGGTCTTATCCATGTAGCCGTCGATGCAGTCGTTGAAGCCTCTGCCCACCGCTACGTGGCAGGATGCGTTTTCGTCAAACAGCGTCTCGTAGAAGAGAATGCCGCTCTGGTTGATGGGGCTGGTCACGGGAATCAGCGCCAGCTCGCCGAGACGTGCCGCACCCTCGTCCATGGTCAGCATCCGGGTCAGGAGCTCCTTGCCCGCTTCCGCATCCCATTCCACCGCACGGCCGCCCTCGAAGCGGATCCAGAAGTTTTCGATGAGCTGTCCCTGATAGGAGAGGGGTTTGGTAGCCACCAGCTTGCCCTCCGCCTTGCCCTTCATGGGAGAGGTGAAGATTTCCTCCGTGGGCAGATTGGGGTTGAAGTACACGCCCTGCTTGGTGGTCTCCCCGCCGCCGCACCAGCGACCTTCGGGAATCAGCTCTGCGCGGAAATCGGTTCCGTTTGCGCTGTGGTAGGTGATGGCGTCAAACTTCTGCTCGTTGAGCCATGCACAGCGGCGGCGGAAGTTCTCGTTGTGCTTTGCCCATTCGGCGATGGGATCGTTGTCCGCGTCATCGGAGACGTGAACCGCCGTGAGAATCGCCTGCCACAGGGCTTCGATCGCCTGATTTTTCTTCATCTCGGGGAATACCTTCTTTGCCCATGCGGCGGAGGGAACGGCGGCAATGGTCCACTGATGCTTCGATTCAATGGCATCCCGGTAGGGCTTCACGATGGGGTAGGTGGCGATGTTCGCCTTCTGCACCTTTTCCATATTGATGCCACGGAGTCCGTCGGGATCGTCGCTGGCGATGTGGATCCGGCAGGGGTATTCCTGTGCCATCAGCTTCAGTTTTTCTTCCTTCCATGCGGGCACCTTCGAGAGGGTGCGGAGGGACTGATGACGATACGCCAGCTTGGTGATGGGCTGACAGGACCATTCCATGTCCACCCGGGAAGCGCCGGCGCGGTAGCATTCCTCTGCCACCATGGCGGCGAATTCGTGCTGATCCACGGAGATGTACAGGAGAACGGGCTGACCCTTTTGGACATTGGCACCCACCTTGACGATAAGTTTGGCGTATTTGCGGAGTGTGGTTTTCTTCATGGTTTTCTTTCCTTTCGTTGTAAAGCGGTGAGATTCACCGATGATTTTTTCTTTCAGATCGATAGTCTTTCCCAAATAGGGGATTTTATGAAATCGGCGCGAGGCAGAGGCAGTCGTGAGGCGGGAGGATGACGGATTTGGGTGTCTTCAGCAGTCCGAGGGACACGGAAATTTATCGGTACCTCTCCGACAATAAAATCTGGTATGATTGTAGCATACACCGATGGGAAAATCAAGGGGATGGGGGAAAAAGACAGAAAACAAAAACGGATCCCCCAGAACCCTTGACTTTCAAGGAAAGACACTTTATAATAAAAGCAGAACGCAATCCGGGGAGGTGTTTTTGTGATCCAGCCCGCCATTCGCCACTATCTTTCCGCCATCACACCGGAGGAGCGCACCATTCTCGACGGCGCGGAGAAGATCGATCCGTCTCTCTATATGGAGTCGAGCACCTCCATTGTCAACGCCGGCAAGCTGCTCCGATCCGGGCGGCTCATCACCCTCCGCCCCCATACCCGGTTCACCCATTTTCCCGCCCACACCCACGACTACATCGAGGTGGTCTATATGTGCAGCGGCACCACCACCCACATCATCAACGGGGAACCGATTCTGCTTCGCGAGGGGGAACTGCTCTTCCTCGGTCAGTCCGCCAAGCAGGAGATTTTACGGGCGGAAGAGGACGATTTGGCGGTGAACTTCATCATCCTCCCCCAGTTTTTCGATCGTTCCCTTGAGATGATCGGCTCCGAGGACACCCCCCTCCGGCGTTTTTTGCTGGATTGCCTGGGGGAAAACTCCCATGAGCACGCGTACCTGCATTTTAAGGTGTCCGATGTGCTTCCTGTGCAGAATTTAGTGGAGAATCTCCTCCTCACCCTCATCGGGGAGACACCCCACAAGGGACGGATCAACGAAACCACCATGGGACTCTTGTTTCTCCATCTCATGAATCACACCGACCGCCTGGTGACGGACAGCCGGGAAGAGGAAGCGGTGGTTCGGCTGATCCGGTATATTGAGGACAATTACCGCACCGCCTCCCTCACCGAAGCGGCAGAGCTGCTCCATTGCGATTTGTACTGGCTGTCAAGAGAGATCAAAACACGGACGGGGCACACCTATACGGAGCTCTTACAGGAAAAGCGGCAAGTCGGATCGTAGCCATGTCGTTCTGTGAGCCAAGGAGTT
>JAZSQX010000041.1:0-3460 GCA_045538235.1 Eubacteriales bacterium | reverse complement strand
AGGACACGTCACTCTCCGGGAAAACGGCATTCTCTACGACGTGGACTACGTGAACGGGCAGAAGACGGGCTTCTTCCTGGACCAGAAGTACAACCGTCTTGCCGCCGCACGACTGGCAAAGGGCAAGCGGGTGCTCGACTGCTTCACTCACACGGGTGCGTTTGCTCTCAACTGCGTCAAAGGAGGGGCAGAGCACGTGACCGCGGTGGATATTTCCGAAACCGCCATCGCCCAGACCAAGCACAATGCCGCCCTCAACGGCTTCACCGATCGGATGTCCTTCCAGTGCGCCGACGTGTTTGAACTCCTCACCGCCATGGTGAACGAAAAGCGGAAGGATTACGACTTCATCATTCTGGATCCCCCCGCCTTTACCAAATCCTCCTCCACGGTGCGGGATGCCTATCGGGGCTACAAGGATATCAATCTCCGCGCCATGCGTTCCCTCCCCCGGGGCGGCTATCTGGCGACCTGCAGCTGCTCCCACTTCATGGGGACGGAGCTTTTCAATAAGATGCTGAGAGACGCGGCTTCCGATGCGGGAGTTTCCCTCCGGCAGATCGAAGGGCGCACCCAGTCCCCCGACCACCCCATTCTCCGGAACGTCCCCGAGACCGATTATCTGAAATTTTTCCTGTTCCAGGTGGTATAAATCCCCGGGACAAATGGATTCACGAAAGGAGGAATCCCCGTGGACACGAATACCCGGCAAAACCGAACCCTGGCGCGCTCCGCCGGCATGATGGGGATCATCATCCTCCTCTCAAAGGTGCTGGGGCTGGTGCGGGACATCCTGGTCGCCTCCGCCTACGGCATGACGGAAGCGGCTCAAGCGTACGAAACGGCATCCAAACTCCCCCTCACCCTCTTTGATCTGGTGCTGGGAAGCGTGGTCACCGCCGCCTTCATCCCCGTGTACAACAACCTTCTGGTGAAAAAAGGCAAGCGGGAAGCCCTCTCTTTCGCCCAGTCCTACCTGAACGTGTGCTTCCTCATTACCCTGACCCTCACCGTTCTCGGCGTGGTGTTCGCTCCCGCCCTCGTTCGCTTTCTGGCTCCCAATCTGGCGGCGGAAACCATCACCCTGGCGGTGGAATTGACTCGCATTCTCTTTCCCATGGTGATTTTCGTGGGGCTCGCCTTCTCCTTCGTGGGATTTCTCCAGTCCGAGGGGGAATACAACATCCCCGCCCTCATCAGCACCGTTTCCAATTTGATCATGGTGCTGTATCTCCTCTTTTTCCGTGACCTCTTCGGGATCCGGGGGCTGGCCGTCACCATGCTCATCGGCTGGGCAGCACAGGCGGCAGTACAAATTCCCTCCGTGTGGAAACGGGGACTCCGCCCTCGCTGGAATGCCCCCCTCTTCCCCCCGGAAATCCGTCACGCGCTGAAAAACTCCCTGCCCATTCTGGTGGCGACCTGGACCACCCCGGTGTGCACTCTTATCAACCACCGGGTGGCATCGGGGCTCAACGACGGCCGCGCCATCAACGCTCTCGGATACAGCAACCGGCTTACTCTCATCATCGTGGGGCTGTTCTCCTTTGTGGCAACCAATCTCCTCTTCCCCACCATCGCACGGGCGGCGGCATCGGGGAACACGGAGGAAAGCGACCGCCTCACCCGCTCGTCCATCAAAATTCTCGCCTTCCTTATCGCCCCCATCGCCGTGGGAGTTGCCGTTTTAGCGGAGCCCTTCGTTCAGCTCATTTACGAAAAAGGCTCCTTCACCCACACGGACACCCTTCTGACCGCCGAAGCCCTTCGTGCCTACGCCATCGGAATGCTGTTCACCGCGGTGTGTGAGGTTCTCACCAAGGCATTCTTCGCGGTGGAGAGAAACACCCTCCCCATGATCGCCTCCCTCGCCGCCATGGTCGCCAACGTGGGCGTGATTCTCCTCTTCGGGGATTCCCTCACCGTGGGCGGCGTGGCACTGATTTCTGCGGGAGCCGCCGGGGTACAGATGCTGTTCTGTCTTCTCTCGGCACAGCGGCACCGTCTTGTCTCATTGCGCCTTTCCGACGGGCTGGATCTTCTCCGTTCCCTTCTGTGCGCCCTCTTGATGGGTGCCGCGGTGTACGGGGTTCATTCCCGTCTGGCGGAAGCGGGTGTGATGCTACGCCTGCTTCTTCCCACCGCCGCCGGGATTCTCGTCTATCTGGTGCTGGTGATTCTCATCCGCAGCGACGAAATCACCGCTCTTCGCGCCCTTCTGGGCAAACAAAACAACACTGAACCAAAGGATTCTGAACGATGATTCGAGTTTTGAACATTCTTTCCGACACCAATATCGGCGGTGCCGGACGGCTTCTCGTGAATTATCTCCACAATTTCGACCGCACCCGCTTTGAGGGAAAGGTGATCCTGCCGAAAAATTCCCTCCTCCGCCCCGCCATTGAAGCGGAAGGCTACGAAGTGCTGGAAACCCTTCATGGGCGGGACAAAAGTTTTGATCTGCGGGCCGTGGGCGAAATCCAGAAGATCATCCGGGATTTTCGTCCCCACGTCGTCCACACCCACTCCGCCTTTTCCGGGAAACTTGCCGCCTACCTCTCCGGGGTTCCCTGCCGGTTCTACACCCGCCATTCCGCCTTTCCCTCCCCCCGCCGGCTCACCACCTTTCCCGGGGAGCAGATCAGCGGCTTTGTGAACACCACCCTCTCCACGGACATTGTTGCCGTAGCGCAGGCGGCAATGGACAACCTGACCGAGACGGGGGTAAATCCCCACAAAATCACCGTGATCATCAACGGCGTGGAGGAAATGCGGCGCACCTCCCTCGATGAGCAGGCCGCGCTGAAGCAGTCTCTCGGCATCGGGGAAAACATCTTCGTCTGTGGCATCTCCGCCCGTCTCGAGCCCTACAAGGGACACTCGTACCTCCTGGACTCCGCGAAGATCGTCACCGATGCCGCTCCCGACACCGTGTTTCTCATCATGGGTGAGGGCTCCTGTGACGCCGCCTTACGGGAGCAGGCGGAACTCCTCGGCATCGGGGACAAGCTGCGCTTCACGGGCTTCCTCGACGACGTAGCGCCGTACTACAACATCATGGATCTGAACCTCAATTGTTCGTGGGGGACGGAAACATCCTGTCTCGCACTGTCAGAGGGGATGAGCCTGTACGTTCCGGCGGTTGTAACCACTTACGGCGGCAATCCGTATATGATTACGGAAGGCGTCAACGGTCTGCTCGTTCCGGAAAAGGACAGCGCGGCAATGGCGGAAGCCATGCTGAAAATCATGGACGATCCCGCCCTGCGCAGCCGGCTGTCCGACGGCGCGCGCGCCATGTTCGAGCAGAAATTCACGGCGGCTGCGATGACACGTCAGCTTGAGGCGCTCTACCGGAAATCCGTCGGAAGATGGAAATAATCTCCTTGTTTCCGCTTTCCTTTCTTTAATACCCCGCAGAAATCCGAACGCGGGGTATTTTTTATAGGCATTCTAACAA
>JAZSQX010000299.1:0-2353 GCA_045538235.1 Eubacteriales bacterium | reverse complement strand
TTTCTCCTCGCTAAAGGAGAAAAAGAACGGACAAAATGATTTTCGATAAAGAAACAGGCTATCGCACATGAGATAGCCTGTTTCTTGTGTTTTATTAGATTCGTTCTTACTTCAGAAACGCGAGCTTTGCCACAATCGGGGGCTCCTTTGCCTTGCCCGCGCATACCTGGAAGAAGCAGATAATCTGTACCACGCCCAGAACGAGGATCGCAACAGCGGCGACGATGGGCACGATAATGGTGAACGCCAGAACGCCGGCAATCAGACTCAGCAGGGTGGCACAGATCTGGATTTTCAAGGCCTGCTTTACGTGGAATGCGGCGTAGGGAGAGGTGCCGGATGCCAGAAGGGTGATGATAATGCCGATCCAGCCGAGGAGGTAGGGTGCCATGGCAAGCACTTTGTTCTGCGAAATGTCGGCAGGATCGAATTCTGCGGTGTGATCCGCCGGATCCTGGAAGGTCTGAGTGTTCGGAATAAAGGTCAGGGGACCGCCGCACTGGGCGCAGTGGTTGGCTTGATCGTCATAGGAAAGACGGCAATTCGGACATACTTTCATGGAAAACCTCCTGAAAAGAATTGGATAACATCGGATGATGTACAAGAAAATTATAGCATATTCCGTCGGATTTTGCAAGATTTCGGGGGAAATTCGGTGGATTCTCTTTTCCCCGATCCTCTTCGTGAATGTTCCCGCGCGGGGAAATCTTTCTTATCCCGGCATATTGACCCCAACTCCATCATATTCTGTATCACACGAATTCAAACCAAAATGGGGTATCAAAAATGCAGGGAAAACCATATCAGACAAGTCAATATTTACCGGAGGGGGGACTAAGCCGCACCACGGAGAACGCCCTCCATCTGCGGAGCAGGAAATCGCTGGAGGAGGCGGCGGAGGCGGGGATGATTCTGGAAGCCCCCTGCCTCATGTGCGACTGTACCTCCATGCAGTTGACGGTGGAACTGCCCGATGGGGTGCGGGGGATCATTCCACGGTGGGAGAGCGCCTATCTCCCCGACGGCGGGGAACCGAAGGACATTGCCATCATTACCCGGGTGGGAAAGCCCGTGCAGTTCAAGGTGGCGGAGTTCCGGGAGGACGTGGGGGGTGTGACAGCCATTCTCTCCCGGCGGGCGGCACAGAAGGAGTGCTGTGACCAGTACGTGCGGGCTCTGCAAAGCGGCGACGTGATTCCCGCGCGGATTACCCATTTGGAGCCCTTCGGCGCGTTCTGCGACATCGGGTGCGGGGTGGTGTCCCTTTTGACGGTGGATCGCATTTCCGTTTCCCGGATTTCCCATCCCTCGGATCGGTTCCGGGTGGGGGAGAATATCTGCGCGGTGGTGGCATCCGTGGAGGAGAACGGGCGGATCTATCTCTCCCATCGAGAACTTCTCGGAACCTGGGAAGAAAACGCCGCGGCTTTTGCCCCCGGACAGACGGTGACGGGCATCATCCGCTCCATTGAGGAATACGGGGTGTTCGTGGAACTGGCACCCAATCTGGCGGGGCTGGCGGAATCCTTCGAGGGGGCGGTGCCGGGAGAGGCGTGCTCGGTGTACATCAAAAGCATCATTCCGGAGCGGATGAAGGTGAAACTGATTCTTATTGATCTGTGCGGACGGGGGGACGTGACGCCCTGTCGGTATTTTGTGGACACGGATCGGGTGCGGCACATGGATCGCTGGCAGTACTCCCCCGACGGATGCCGCAAAACGGTGGAGACGATCTTTACGCCCGCGCCCAGTCTGGCGAAAATTTTGTGAGCGAATCAAAAAGGGGAGTCTTCGCTGGAAGATTCCCCTTGTCCCTCTCGTTTTTTTCGGGAGGGCTTTGTTTTATTTCATGATTCCCGTGCTATTTCTCAGTACAGCACAAAATACAGCACCGTAGCGGTGAGGGTGACGAGAGTAAAGAAGATGCCGAACACAATGCCGAATACGCCGCCCGGCTGGTGCAGTCTACGCTTTTCCACGATCCGTAGAATGGGGCTCGCCCCAAACGCCAGCGTGAAGATCACCAGAACCGCACCCATGGAGGGCACTCCGGTGAATCGGTAAATCAGCCCGCAGATCACGGCAAGCAGGCAAAGGACTGTTTCGGCGGCACGGTAGCGGGAGAAGGGGGCGGAAACCACGTTCAGGCGCTCGGCTTGTGCTCCCTTTTGATTGTTTTTGGAATGCTCGTTCATAGTCGCTGCCTTTCGTTTGTTTTACGATTGGTGGGATGCGTGTGCTGGGGCAGAGCCTCTTCTTCTTGGTCACGCCGGGAGAGAAGGATGCCCACCATTACGGAAAGAAGGGCGGTGAGCAGCATCAGAAGCGCCAGCGTGCCGTAGGAGACGAAATG
>JAZSQX010000255.1:0-4863 GCA_045538235.1 Eubacteriales bacterium | reverse complement strand
CACCAGAACCCGCGTTTCCTTTGAAGTGGGGATGTACCAGCTTGGCGGTCAGGCACTTTTCCTCTCCCCCCGCGATCTGCAGATCGGCAGAGGCGAACCCCTCGAAGACACCGCACGGGTGCTCTCCCGCTATCTCGACGGTATCATGATCCGTACCTTCGAGCAGGAAGAAGTGGAAAAGCTGGCGGAATACGGCTCCATTCCGATTATCAACGGTCTGACCGACTACTGCCACCCCTGTCAGGTTCTCGCGGATCTTCTCACCATCCGGGAATTCAAGGGCGGCTTTGATGGCCTCAAGATGTGTTACATCGGCGACGGCAACAATATGGCAAACTCCCTCATCGTGGGCGGTCTGACTGCCGGCATGAAGGTTTCCATCGGCTGCCCGAGCAGCTATCAGCCCGATCCCAAGGTGCTGGATTTGACCATGTCCTACGACACCATCATCCAGATGACCGACAATATTGCGGAAGCCGCTGCCGGGGCGGATGTTCTTCTCACCGACGTGTGGGCTTCCATGGGTCAGGAGGGGGAAGCCGAAAAGCGCAAGCAGGTATTCGCCGGCTACCAGATCAACGAAGAACTCATGTCCTACGCGGCAAAGGATGCCATGGTACTCCATTGCCTGCCCGCACACCGCGGTGAAGAAATTGCGGCGGACACCTTCGAAGCCCACGCGGACGAAATCTTCGAAGAAGCAGAAAACCGCCTCCACGCGCAGAAAGCGGTTATGGTCAAACTCATGGCGAAAGAATGAATCGGGGTCTCTCATGAAGCAGAATCGAACTCTCACCGGAATATTGGGAAAAGCGTGCCTTCTTCTCGTTACGGTAGGGGTTCTTTCGCTTTTTTCCTCCTGCACCGCCGTTCTGCGGGAATCCGACCGTTCTTCTCCGTCGAAAAAGCCTGGGATTCTCACGCCTGCGGCGGCGGAAATGAAGGCGGAATTGATTCTCTCTCCTTCTGCGGCGGTTCCCTGCTCCTTTACAGAAAAGCGACAGTACACTTCGATGACAGCGGACTGGATCGGAATTTGGGACACCCAACACGGCGCTGGTGCTTCGGATACGGTTCTTCTCACGGCAGAAGAGATCCATGCATACAATACCCGCATGATCGAAAACTGCCCCACGCTGGTGGATATGACGGCAAAACCGGAGCCGCTGACAGGAGATGCTGTGCGGAGCATGATTCTCGCGTACTCCCTTCCGGTTGGCGACTATTTTGATCGCGACGGAAATCCATGGAGTGTGGATCGCAGAAACCGTCTTCTTGAAAATCGGGCGCTGGATTTGATTGGCGAGGAAATCATGCCTGAATGCGCTGTCATCGTTGCCCGGTGCGACATGAAGGGATTTCCCACGGAATTCGGGTTCTACCGCTGGGGGGACACCCATTACAATGCCATTCAGGAGACGGAACTGATCGTGGGACAGCCCGCCCAAATTCTTCACCACAGCGGAGACGGCACGTTTGTTTTCGTTCAGACCCACGCCTATCGGGGCTGGATTCCCGCAGACTGTGTCGCTGCTGCAACGTGGGCAGATGTTTCCCGTTTTGCTTCTCCGGAGCAGTATGTCACGGTAACGGATTCTGTTACGGAAATCGGCAGTGTCCGACTGGATATGGGCGTAAGGCTCCCCTATCTCGGGGAAAATGATGATACCTATACGGTGCTCCTTCCTACCCGAAATACGGATGGTTCTCTGTCCTCGACGGAGGTTTCTCTGGATCGTTCCTCCGCTGTGTATGGTTCCCTTCCATACACCATGAAGAATTACTACGAGCAAGCGTTCCGGTATGCGGGCACTCCCTATGGCTGGGGCGGTGCGGATGGCGGAATCGACTGCTCCGGCTTTGTGAATGCCGTGTTCCGCACCTTCGGAATCGATCTTCCGCGCAACACGGGCGAATTATCCCGGTACAGCGGCGAGGTCCACTCCCTGTCCGGAAAAAGCCAGGATGAGGTATCCGTGCTCCTCACTTCCGCCACGCTTCCGGTTTCCCTGTACCGTCCGGGACACGTCATGCTTTATCTCGGGATGCGGGATTCCGTTCCCACCATCATCCATGCTCCCATGGCAGGTGGGTCTGTCTGCATCGTCCCGCTGGATCTTTCCACCATTACTGAAATCGCCGTCATGCATTGACAGAAATGAATAATTTTTGTGCCATGTTTTTCATTTCTCTTGACATTCCCCTTTGATGGGCGTATAATTAGAAAATACTCCTAAGCTATCAATCCATCGAAAGTTTTATCTTCACTCTATGATGAGAAAGCGAGGTTTCATATGAAACACAAGATTATTGTGATGTCCGCCGATGCGCTGGTACACGACGATATGGCGTATCTGTCACAGATGCCCAACTTCCAGAAATATCTGGCGGGCGGTGCGTGTATCAAACGCGTGAAGTCCATCTATCCCACCATCACCTACCCCTGCCATACCACCTTGGCCACTGGCACTTACCCCGATCGCCACGGAATTCCGGGCAACCTGATCTCCCCCTACGACTGCGTCCGCTCCCCCATTCCCTGGCGCTGGGATCATTCCCACGTGAAGGTACCCGATATTTTTGATGCGGCAAAAAAGGCGGGACTCACCACCGCGAGCGTGTTCTGGCCTGTCACGGGCAACCATCCGAGCATTGATTACCTCATCGCGGAATACTGGACTCAGTACAAGGGGCAGACCCTGACAGAAGCCTTCCAGGACATGGGAACCCAGGAATGCGTCCTCCCCATCATTGAAAAATACGCCCCCATCATGCAGGAGCGGAAGCACCCCCATTGCGACTATTTTATCGTAAACTGCGCGGCAGAGATGATTCGCCGATTCCAGCCCGATCTTCTGATGATCCATCCCGGGGATATTGACGGTTATCGCCATGCACAGGGGCTCTTCGGGGATCACGTGGAACAGGCTCTCCGGGACACGGATGCTTACATTGGGATTCTTATGGAAGCGGCAGAGGAAGCGGGCGTTCTGGAAAACACCAGTTTCGTCCTCACCTCCGACCACGGTCAGTTGAATATCAACCGCTCTGTGAACATCAACGTCCTTCTCGCCGATGCGGGTCTCATCCGCCCCACGGACGACCCTGCCGCACCGGAATGGGATGCTTGGTGCCAGTCCGGCGGAATGTCTGCCTGCGTCTATCTGAAGGATAAGAACAACAAAGAAATCTACGACAAAACCTACGACCTTCTCAAGCATCTTTGCGATGAGGGAGTATACGGTATCAGCCGCGTATACACCACGGAAGAAGCGGTTGCAGAAGAGCATTACGGCGGAGAATTCTCCTTCGTGCTGGAAACCGACAACTACAGCGGCTTCGGTGATCGCTATACCAGACCCCTGGTAACAGGTCCCAATAACGAAGACTACCGGAAAGGCAAAGCCACCCATGGGTATTTGCCCTCGAAGGGTCCCTGCCCCGTATTCTACGCGAAAGGTCCCGCATTCCGGAACGGTGTCACCCTGGAGGATGGTCTCCTGGTAAACACGGCTCCCACTCTCGCGAAAGCCCTCGGCATCACAATGCTCGACACCGACGGCTCTTCCGTTGACGAGCTGCTGGCACTTTGATTATCCAATAAAATGAAAAATCGCCGTTCCCTGTTTCGTTCAGAGAGCGGCGATTTTATTTATAAAGAGGTCTTTCGACCGTTGTTTTTGTCCTCATGGGACACTTTGATTACTTTATGAATTTTTCGAATTCAAAGTAGCAGTCAAAGCCGGATTCCACGTAGATCTCATCCCAGGAAATCTTCGCAAGGGCAACACCGAGAAAGCTCTTGGCATTGAGTCTGTGCTTGCCGTTTACGATCACCACGTCATAGTCGCACTTCTGTGCAATCCGCGTGAATTCCATAACGTCTGCAGACGTAACGAGTTCCACTTGATACCGATATTTGCTATTACAGATCATGATAAAAACCCTCCGATCTTTCTGTTTTTTCCTGCAAGATTTGCATGATGTGGGAGAGGCGTTTTTGTTTTTTTCCTCTCTACGAAACCTATTATACTCCTTTTTCCCCGAATGTCAAGGGGGGGAAAACCGATTCTCCCTTTTGACCTGTTCGGGTGGGTTGATGCCCTAACCTTTGTACTTGTTGCACAATCAAAATGTTATATTTTTGTGCATTTCAACAGTTGCTGTGTACCAAATTCCCTTGTCTGCGCACATCCCCAAATGGAGAACTGAATTTTCAGGAAAAGCAGCGTATAATTTGCAGTGTCGAACACATACTAAAGAAGCAACGGCTCCGCCCGGCTGTCATGTTATACAAAAATCCACGCGGAGCTCCATTTACCTGGGAGAATGAACGTGAAGCTTTCCCCATTTATTTTACAAAAACCTGTCTCGATTCTATCCGCCGGAACCGTGGTGGGACAAAAGGAAAAGAACGGTCCCCTTGGGAATCAGTTCGATCTCAGCGGGGACGATACCTTTGGCAAAGACACCTGGGAAAAGTCCGAGGCGGAAATGCAGCGGTTGGCACTGGGCATTGCTCTGAAAAAAGCCTATCTCTGCGACGATTCCATGGATCTCCTGCTGGCGGGGGATCTGATCAACCAGTGTATTTCCTCCGCATTTGGGCTTGCAGGATACCGCATTCCCTATCTGGGGCTGTACGGTGCCTGCTCCACCTGCGCGGAGGGTCTGCTCCTGGGTTCGCTGGCGGCGGCATCCGTCTGTGATCGCTGTGCGGCCGTGACCTCGTCCCATTACTGCTCTGCGGAACGGCAATTCCGGTACCCACTGGAATACGGCGGACAGCGCACCCCCACTTCCCAATGGACGGTGACGGGTGCCGGTGCCTTCGTGCTCACTTCCCTTATGCGGGATATGGTG
>JAZSQX010000181.1:0-2237 GCA_045538235.1 Eubacteriales bacterium | reverse complement strand
CCATCACAAACGACATCCGCTACATCGGCGTCAACGACCACCAGGTCGATCTGTTCGAAGGACAGTACAGAGTGCCGAAGGGTATTTCCTACAACTCTTATCTCATCGTGGACGACAAAATCGCCGTTATGGACACCGTGGATTCCGGCTTCACCCACGAATGGCTGGACAATCTCCAGAACGCGCTGGGCAGCCGCACCCCCGATTATCTGGTGGTACAGCACATGGAGCCCGATCACTCCGCCAACATCTTCACCTTTGCCAAGGCCTATCCCGATGCCGTCATCGTGTCCTCCGCGAAAGCCTTCGCCATGATGCAGAACTTCTTCGGCACCGATTTCGCTGACCGCCGCCTGGTGGTGGGCGAAGGGGACACCCTCTCCCTCGGCAAGCATACCCTCGCGTTCGTAGCCGCCCCCATGGTTCACTGGCCGGAAGTCATCGTGACCTACGACGTGGCCGACAAGGTTCTCTTTTCCGCAGACGGCTTCGGCAAGTTCGGCGCCCTGGACGTGGAAGAACCCTGGGCGGATGAGGCACGGCGTTACTTCATCGGCATCGTGGGCAAGTACGGTGCCCAGGTGCAGGCACTTCTCAAAAAGGCTGCCACCCTCGACATCCAGACGATCTGCCCCCTCCACGGTCCCGTGCTGAAGGAAAATCTGGGCTATTACCTCGGTCTCTACAACACCTGGTCTTCCTATCAGCCCGAGGAAGAAGGCGTCGTGATCGCGTACACCTCCGTTTACGGCAACACGAGAAAAGCCGTGCAGCTTCTCAGCGAAAAGCTCACCGCCAAGGGATGCCCGAAGGTGGTCGTCCACGATCTGGCGCGGTGCGACATGGCAGAAGCGGTGGGAGATGCCTTCCGGTACAGCAAGCTGATTCTCGCCACCACCACCTACAACGCGGAAATCTTCCCCTTCATGCGGGAATTTATCAACCACCTCACCGAGCGGAATTTCCAGAACCGCACCGTGGGCTTCATTGAAAACGGAAGCTGGGCACCCCTCGCCGCCAAGGTGATGAAGGGAATGTTCGAAAAGAGCAAGAATCTCAACTACGCGGAACCCACCGTTCGGATTCTCTCCTCCCTGAACGAGGAAAGCGCAGAACAACTGGAACGGATGACGGACGAAATCTGCCGGGAATATCTGGCCCGACAGGACGGCACCGCCAACAAGAACGATCTCACCGCCCTCTTCAACATCGGCTACGGTCTGTACGTCATCACTTCGAACGACGGCAAGAAGGACAACGGGCTCATCGTGAACACCGTCACCCAGGTGACCAACACCCCCAACCGGATTGCGGTGACCATCAACAAGGAAAACTATTCCCACCACATCATCCGTCAGACGGGGGTCATGAACATCAACTGCCTCACGGAGGATGCGCCCTTCGCGGTATTTGAAGCCTTCGGATTCCGCAGCGGACGGAACGTGGACAAATTCGCGGACTGCGAGCCCCTTCGCTCTGACAACGGACTGGTGTTCCTGCCTCGGTACATCAACTCCTTCCTGTCTCTGAAGGTGGAGCAATACGTGGATCTGGACACCCACGGGATGTTCATCTGTTCCGTCACGGAAGCGCGCGTGCTGTCCGACCGTCCCACCATGACCTACACCTACTATCAGGAACACGTAAAGCCGAAGCCGGAAACGGAAGGCAAAGTGGGCTACGTCTGCAAGATCTGCGGCTACGTCTACGAGGGCGATCCCCTGCCGGACGACTTCATCTGCCCCCTCTGCAAGCACGGCGCGGCGGATTTCGAGAAGATTGAAGGATAACGGAATTTTCCCGAACGGGTAAAACAGAATAAAAAATGCCGCCGAGAGCGACCATTACGGTATCCCCCGGCGGTTTTGTTGTCAGTTTGGCACGATAAGCGTGGTGAGTGCTTTTTTCTGCCCCTCGGTGGGCGGTTTCCGCTTGCCGTTATGCAGCAGAGTGACAATGCAATGAAGCAGGAACCAGCCATCGGAGTGGAATACAAATTGTAATTCATATTCTTTCACTTTACGAAGATGTTTAGGAACGGAATCCAATACCGCCTCGGTATAAGGCGCTTTGATGGTATCCAATTCATTCTTATATTTTGCTTTGATTTTTTCACCGATTGCGAGAAGTTTTGCCTTGATGTCCTTGCTCACAAGTCTTACGATCTGCCAGGTGGATTGGAAGGAACCATCGTAATCGCCGTGTGATTTTTTATGCCGTTCCCGCCCCCTCTGCAT
>JAZSQX010000274.1:0-11752 GCA_045538235.1 Eubacteriales bacterium | reverse complement strand
TACACCGCCGAGGAGCAGGGGAATCACACGGCGAAGGGACGGTATGGCGCTGTCTTCCGACGGGGAGATTTCGGGCTCTGGAGGATTGACTGGCAGCTCCGTTTCCGGTTCCGGAGAGGACTTCGGGGGGGAAGGGGGGAGCGGGACTGAGGCTGGGGTTTCTTCTGCCGTGGTGAGAATGGGCTGTTCGTTCATGAATGCCTCCTTCGGTTCTTTGAAATTCCTTTTCGATTCATCCTATGCGGCAGAAGGGACGGATATGTCGGTTTACGAAATATTTCCAAACAGAGCCCGGTTGATGGCGGAGGCGAGAATATTTCCGTAGCATTCCGTGATTCGGTCGGCGTCGGCGCGGGTGACCATAAGAATCTCCTCTTCCTCCTGCCCGGTGAGAACATCGGAGCGGATGACGGTGGGAACACCCAGGGAGAGGACGGGGCAGGGCATGGTGCGGGTGCTGATTTCTCCGGAGGTGTGGGACAGCGCGGAGCCGGGGGTGATGCCAAGATTTCCGATCTGGACGACGGTCTGCAGGCGGGTGCGATCTCGTGCGGCGAGGGCATCCACGGTGAGAATCAAATCGGCGTGAACGGCTTCGGCGGCAGAGCGCACCAGTTCCGCGGTGTCGCATCCCGAGCGGGCGGGGACGGAGGGCTTGGCGGTGCAGAGGGCGGGGAGACCCATTTCGCGCATTCGGGGGTCGGGAATGAAGAGGCGATCGACCGTGGAACATCCCAGAGCATCGGCGGCGGAGTGGGGGTTACCGAGACCTACCGCCAGTACAGTGGGAGCTCTTCCCACTCCCGCGGTGCCCAGGTATTCGGCGAGAAGGGAAGAGAGGAGTCGGCTGAGCCGTGCCCGATCCTCCGGGGGAGAGAGCCAGACGGCACCGCAGAGAACGGTGTGACAGCGGTCTTTTCCCCGTGAGGAAGAGAGGAGATCAAAGCCGTCACGGCGGAGTTGGACAGGGGGCGCGGGAAGGGGCGAGGTGGCAGTTTCCTCGGGGGAGAACTCAATGAGAAGGTCGGTTTTTCGCTGGATCATGGGAGTTTTCCTTTCGTCTGATCGTGGTCTGCAGAGGGGGTGAGCCGCTGGATGGGGGAGTTGGAACAAAAAGCACCCTATGAACCTTATTTTCACCCAAACGGACGGCGAGTCATGCAGGAATAAACCACTTTCTGTGGGCAAACTGCACAAAAAAATCCGGTGAAATTGTGCAGTTAGATGAAACTTGAATGGGGGCTAAAAGAAGATGTTGATTCTCGGGGAAAAAAGTGTTATAATATGGTGAGTTGAAATAACCCGCATTATTTTTACCTTTATTCAGAAGCACGAGGAGGATTTACTGAATCATGAAAAAGGTGTTGTCCCTGATCCTTGTTATGCTGATCTCCGCATCGGTCATGGCAGGATGTACCACGCTTGAAAAGACCGCTACGGGTGACTACGACAAGGGTGCCATCATTGATATGTATCTGGCAGACCGTGTCTACAATCTCGACCCCCACGCGGATTTGATTGACGATAATATGCTGCGCGTTCTCGATCTGGTTTTCGAACGTCTTACCAGCATCGGTGAAGACGGTAAATGGCAGTATGCCGCTATGAAGAACTACTCCGTGGTGGAAACCGATGAAGAATATTCCGTTGTCATCGATCTGACCAGCAACTGCTGGAGCGATGGTCGTACCGTTCAGGCTGCGGACTTTGTGTATGCATGGAAGAGACTGGTTGACCCCAACCGCGCCAACGAAGCTGCTGCTATTCTCACCGACGTGAAGAATGCTCACCAGATCAAGCTGGGCGATGCTACCGTGGATGATTTGGGCGTTGCCGCGATTGATACCTACACCCTGCAGATCGATTTCGAACGCAAGGTGGATCTGGACGTGTTCTTCGCAAACTGCGCGTCCATCGCACTGGCTCCTCTTCGTGAAGACATCATCACCCGTTACGGCGACGATGTTTGGGCGCTGAAGACCACGACTGTTCTTACCAATGGTCCCTTCGCTGTAAAGGAATTGAGCGACAATACCCTGAGAATCGAACGCTCCCAGTACTACCGTCTTGATAAGAACAAGGATGAATATCTGGATAAGTACGTCATTCCTTACCGCCTTCTGACGAAGTACGAAACGGGCGATCTGGCTGCACAGTTGTCCGCTTATGAAAATGGCAACCTCTTCTACGACGGCGTTCTGCCTCTGGCTTCCAGAGCACAGTACAAGGATACCGCTGTTGTAACCGATATGCTCGCAACCCATACTTACGTATTCAATACGAGTAACGAGCTCTTTGCTAAGGCGGAAGTTCGTCAGGCTCTTTCTCTCGCAATCGACCGGAACGCTATCGCAGAACTTCTCACCTTCGCAAAGCCCGCTACCGGTTATCTCCCCTCCAAGGTGTTTGATACCACCGTCGGCACTTCCTTCCGTTCCGTGGGCGGTGATATCCTCTCCGCTTCCGCTGACACCGCAAAGGCTCAGAGTCTTCTCTCTGCTGCTGGCGTGAAGGGCGGCGAATTTACCCTGACCGTACGCGACAACGAAGTGGATAAAGCGATTGCCGAAGCCGTTGCCGCTGCATGGAATAAGCTCGGCTTCAAGGTAACCGTCAATGCGGTTGCGGCGGACAAGGGCGAAGAGAATTCCCGCATCGACAATCTCCAGAAGCTGTACAGCAGCGGAGAATTCGATGTGATTGCCATCGACACCATGATGAGCGCCGATGCCTTTGCAGAACTTTCCAAGTTCGCTCTCGAATTTTCCGGCAACGGTGTGGATATGAACTCTCCCACCTATGACCTCTACGGTCACGTTTCCGGCTACAACAGCCAGGATTACAACGCTATCATTGCATCTGCTTATGCGGAAAAGGATACCGCTGCCAGAGTGACGATTCTCCACCAGGCAGAAGAAAAGCTTCTGGCGGATATGCCCGTCATCCCCGTGGTGTTCCTGCAGGATGCTTACCTGAACGTGGGGGATCTCTCCGGCATCGAAAACACCTATTACGGTACCAGAAACTTCAAGAGAACCGAACTGAAAGACTATATGACCTACAAGGCTGCGACCGATACGTCTGCAGCGGCTGAAGAACCTGCTGCGGAATAATTCGGAACTTTAATAAAAACAATCATGTTCGAATAAAACGGGAGGGCATCAATCTTCCCGTTTTTATTCGCCAGAATACACGGCGGAGACGTGCTCTTCGCGGATTGGAGAAGCTTTATGCCGGATACGTTTCATGCACCTCAACAGGTGAAGGTGTTCATCCTATATCTCCTTGAAAAGATCGGATATCCCCTGGACTACAATGACCTGGCAACGATCGTTATCCGCGATGGCTACGTGGATTACTTCGATTTCGTCACCTATTTCCATGAACTCCTGGAGGCGGGACACATCAAGCGCGTCTCTCAGGTGGATGGGGAAGGCGCAGAAGAAATTCCTGTGGATCGGGACGCCTATCTGGTGTCCGACACGGGGCGTATGATCGCCAAAAGTCTGGCGGATGATCTGCTTCTTGCGGCTGTACGGGAGAAAAGCTATATCAGTGCCATGCGTCACCTCTCTCTGGAAAAGCGGGGAGCTGTGGTAGATCATAACATCGAGCAGGTGGGCGACGGAAGCTATATCTTCCACTGTTCCATCAAGGACTGCGAAGGGCTGGCGTTCGATCTGGCTCTCCGGGCGGATTCCTTTACTCAGGTTTCCCGGATGCGGATGAATTTCGAAGATAAACCGGACGTGGTTTACCGCGGGATTGTTGCTCTTGTCACGGGGAACGTAAACTATCTTTTTGAAAAATAAACGTCAAGTTTTAAGGCGGCTGTGTTTTTGTGAACGACAGCCCCCTTTTCGTTTGCGGGAGGAATGTATACGAAATACCGTGTATATGAAAAAACTGATTCATCATTCAAGAAATTTCGACAGAAAAGCCAGTGCTTCCCTTGCAGAATGCACAAGGGATATTGAAGATTTTGAAAAAAGTTTGAGTTTTTTTTGCCATTCCTATTGACAAACGAATGATTTGTGATATAATGATAACAGACAAAATGTATATTTCTATTTTTGGAGTATTCTATTTTGGACACCGAATTGGAAACAGTCCTGAATGCCGTGAAAAGCGGCGACGAAAACGCTTACGCGAGACTTCTGGAACTGTACGGAACGGTGGTGGATCATGCGGTGCGGCGGTTTGCACCCTCCTTCGGAATGGACGATCTGAATGGGGATCGGATGTACGGAGAGGACGACCTTCGCCAGGATGCCAACATTGCGCTGTACCGGGCCGCTCTTGCGTACCGACCCGATGAGGAAGGAAAAAGCGTCAGCTTTGGTCTGTATGCAAAAATCTGTATTAACAATGCCCTCATTTCCGTGTTTCGAAAGCACCGGAGTGAGCAGAAACGACGAGCCCGCGCCCTGGAGAGGCAGAAGTCGGAGAAGCATCCCGCCGATCCCCTTCAGACTCTGATGGCGGAGGAATCGGCGGAGGAAATGTTAAAGCAGATTCGCGAACGGTTATCGCCATACGAAAAAGAAATTTTTGAATACTACATTGCCGGCAAGTCCACTGGGGAAATCGCTGAAAGGCTTGGAAAAGAAGAAAAGTCTGTCAGTAACGCTTTGTACCGTATGAGAGTTAAGATCAAAGGACTTCTGAAAATTCAATAACGTATTTTAATACTCCGGTGAGGGGATTAGAATAGATCCGCCCGAGATGCTTAACTCAAGAGCGTTGTTTTTCACAAGGTGACGGTAAGAGTCCGCCGAGGGCAGAAAAAACTTCAACCAAATTTTTCAAAGCGAGGAAAAAGAGATGTACGAGGACAAGACCTTAAAGTGCAAGGAATGCGGCGAAGATTTCGTATTCACTGCAGGCGAGCAGGAATTCTATGCAGAAAAGGGCTTCCAGAACGAACCCCAGAGATGCAAGGCATGCCGCGACAAGAGAAAGAATGCGAACCGCGAACAGAAGGTAGAGTTCATTGGAACCTGCTACAACTGTGGCGGCGAAGCAAAGCTTCCCTTCCAGCCCACGAACGACAGACCTGTATACTGCAGCGAATGCTATGCAGCTATGAAGCAGAACCAGGAATAATTGTCAATCAGGCAAAATACGAAGATTCAACGGAAAATACGGTGAGAAATTACCGTATTTTCCTGTTTTTTTGCGAAAAAACGAAAAATGACACCGATTTCTTGAAAAATAATCTGTACAAAAACGAAAAAATGTGTTATAATCAAGATGTATTACTGTGTTCCCGCGACGAAAACCAAAGGGGACATCCTACGGGGGAGCCGATTTGACATGATGCAGGACAAAAATCCGAGAACAAACGATAGAAAAACAAAACCGAATCACAGCCGCAGGGAGGGCAACCGTCCGGGCGGCATGAAGCGAGGGGGCGGAGAGCTTCCGTCCAATCTGGTCGTTGGAAGAAACGCGGTGTCCGAACTTCTGAAATCCGGAGCTCCCGTGGATAAGATTCTCCTTTCCGGCAGGGAGGGCTCCGTGGTTGCCATTGCGGCACAGGCCAAGGCGGCGGGGATTCCTGTCGTGGATACCACTACGGAATCACTGGATCGTATTGCCCGGGGCGAACATCATCAGGGCGTAGCGGCCATGGTGGCGGAAAAGGCGTATGTCTCCGTGGAAGAGATTTTCGCCATCGCCGCAGAACGGGGAGAGAAGCCCCTCATCGTGGTGTGCGACGGCATCGAGGATCCTCACAATCTGGGAGCGGTCATCCGTTGTGCCGAATGCGCCGGTGCCCACGGGATCATCATTCCTGAACGGCGCGCCTGCGGACTCACTCCTGCGGTGTCCAAAGCATCGGCGGGCGCCATTCTCCATATGGCAATCGCTAAGGTGGGCAACATCGCCCAGACCATTGAAAAACTGAAGGAAAACGGCATCTGGACCTTTGCCGCGGAAGCGGACGGCGTGGATTTCTACGATGCGGATTTTGATCTCCCGTGTGCCATCGTCCTGGGAGGCGAGGACAGCGGAGTCAGCCGACTGGTGCGGGAGCGTTGTGACTTCACAGTGTCCATTCCCATGTACGGGCGGGTCAATTCCCTCAACGTTTCGACTGCCGCTTCTGTTCTTCTGTGCCATGCCGCACGGATGCAGAGAGCGGGAAAATAAGACGTTTCCAATCGAGCATTCCCATAGATCACAGAAAATCAAGGTAATGCCGCACGGGCTTCGAAAAACCGGGGCTGGGCGGTAAGCATTAGGAAAGGAAAGACGGAGCAATACGCTTCCTGTCAATGTACTTGTTATGGCGAAAGAAAACAAGCGTAATATGGGCGGTTCCGGTGTGACCGCGGGGGATCTGTTCAGCAAGCTGGGACGGGCGGAAGACGCTCAGAAGGCTCAGAAGAACGAGAGTCTGAATGATATTGCGTTCGATTCCCTGGATCTCACACAGGACGGGGGAGAATCCGACAGCGATCTGGATCTCAATGCCCTTCTGCGGAAATATATGCCCGAATTCAACGAGGACGAAGAGGCGGCTCCCCCGGCGGAAAAGGGCGGAGTGCTGTCCCGCATCAAAAGCACGGCGGCGGAAGAACGGAAGGAACCGAAAAATCGGGACGAGCAGCTTATGAGTGCGCTGGATTCCGCTTTTTCCGCATCCGCAGAGGATTTGTTCACGGAAGAGCTGGTGGCGGATGAGGAAGATGCTTCCGATGCCGGCTTTGTGAGCGAATATGATTACGAAAACGAAGTCGTGGAAGAGGCGCTTCTTGAAGAAGATGACATCATCGGCGTGATGGAGCAGGAAGAACATCTGCCCGATCTCCCCTTTGAAGAAGAGGAAGAAAAGCCCCGGGGTCTCTTTGGTCTGTTCGGCAAGAAGAAGGACAAGGCGGAAAAATTCCGTCGGAACCATCGGGAGGAAGCGTTGTCCGATGGGGAGGGGGCGGAAGAGAAACTGCCTCCTGTAGAGGAAGAGGGGATTTTGCTGCTGGAAGACGAGGTGGAGTTACCCGAAGAAGTTCCTGCAGTCCCCGTGGAACAGCCCGAAAAGCTGGAAAAGTCCGAAGGCATGGAAGAGGAGTCCGAGGTTCCCATGCTGAACCTGGATCCCTCTGCGGGAATGGAAGAAGCGGTGCCTGCTTTTGCGGAAGCCAAGGATGAGGCGGCGGAAACGGAAGACGGTCTGGCTTATTCTCTCGCACCCGAAGGATCCGAGGAAGACGGAGAACTTCCCGCCGAACTGGAAGAGGAATTCGACCCCACCGACATCAATCTGATGGTGGCGTTTGGACTGGACGGCGGCGAGAACAAGAAAGCCGACAAGGCAAAGGCATTCGGCGACCGTCTGGAAGCGAGACAGCAGGCACGGGATTCCCGGAGAAAACTGGATCATCCGGAATTTATCGATAAAACCCAGACTCCCGCTTTCCGGAAGGAATTCAAGAATCGGGAGATCGCTCTGTGGGTGAAGATCGCCATTTGCGCGGTTCTTTCCCTCGGTTTGCTGGTATATGAAAACATCGCGCTGATTACGAGACTGTTCGCCGGATCGGAAATGCAGTTCGCGGGTGCGGTGGATCCTGCCGTATATCCCACGGTGTACATTATGGTAAGCCTGCAGATCATGCTTCTGGCGTGCTACTGTGCGGTGGATCCAATCATCGCCGGATTCAAGTACATCTTCCGCGGAATGCCCCGTCCCGAGAGTATGACGGCCGTTCTGATGGTGATGGGCATCGTGTATTCTGCGGTAGCGGCGCATCTGACCGTGGTTCCCAATGAGCCTGTGATGTTCAACTTTGTGGTGGCGCTGTCTGCTCTCTTGACGCTGATTTACGCTCTCATCAACAACAAGCGGGAGATGATGAACTTCCGCGTGGTTGCCAATAAAAAGCCCAAGCACATCGTGCGCCGTCTCATGGACGAGGAATCCGAATGCGAATCCAAGGCGTTTGCGGATGCGGAGGATGTGTGCGACGTGATGAAGATCGAAAAGACCGACTTCATCGACGGCTTCTTCGGCAGACTCCAGCGTTCCGAGGCAGCGACCAACATCTTCATGACCTTCATCATGAGCATTACGCTGGCGGTGGCGGTTCTCTTCGGTGTGTTCGTACACTTCCGCGGCGGCAGTGCCTCTGACGTGTGGCGCGTGATCTTCGGATCTCTGCTGGTGCTGGCTCCTCTGTCCGTGTACGTCACCTTCTCCTATCCCTTCTATCGTGCCAACGTGGCGGCATCGGAATATGACAGCGCCATCATCGGCGAAACCTCCCTTGAGGAATATTCCAACGCCTCCATTATCAGCTTTGATGACAAGAACGTGTTCCCCTCCTATTCCGTGAAGGTGCAGAACATCCGCATCTACAACAACGCCCGGATTGACCGCGTGCTGTATTATGCGGCTTCCGTCTTTGCCTACGCGGGCGGTCCTCTTCAGGATGTGTTCGAAGTGGCGACGAAGGATATGGGAACCTCCGAAAACGTGCAGATTTTCGATACCGAAGCGGGCTTCCTTGCCACCCAGGTGGACGGAGTCAACATCATCTTCGGAAGCTGTGATGCCCTCACCGCCCGTGGACTGGAGATTCCCGCAAACGCCGCCGAAGACGACGTGGATCTGTCGGACGAGCTCTCTATTATGTATATGTTCCGCGAGAATAAGCTGGTTGCCAAGATGTACGTGAAGTATGTCATGGACGGGGACATCGATCTGATACTCAAGCAGTTCTCCGGCAGTGGTCTGTACGTGTGCGTCCGCACCTTCGACCCCAATATCGACGAAGCGATGATCGCAAAGAAGCTGAACATGAAGCGGATGCCTCTGAAAATCGTGCGCTACGCCAGCGCCGACGAGGTCGGACGGTACGAGGAAAAGGTGGACAGCGGTCTGGTAACCTGCGGTTCTCCCAAATCCCTGCTTCACGTGATTTCCTACTGCGGCAAGGTGCTGCACACCAAGAAGACCAACGTGGCGCTCAGCGTGCTGTCCGTCATGATCGGCGTGTCGATTCTCGTTCTGCTGCTGCTTTCCAATTCCATGGGAATGCTCAGCTCCCTGGTCATCGCCCTGTATCAGCTCATCTGGCTGATTCCTATGACGATTTCGTCCAGAATGTTCATCCGATAAAACCGGCGGCGCCGAATAACCAAAAAGGAGTTGGGGGGAAACGAAACACGATTTCCCCCCATTTTTCATCATGAGAGAAGATATCAGAAGTTTTATTGCCAACGTCCAGAAGCCCGGTCGGTATACGGGGGGCGAAACGGGAAGCGTCTATAAGGATCTCCGGGACGTAAAGGTGCGGGTGGCGTTCTGTTTCCCGGATACCTACGAGATCGGAATGTCCAATCTTGGGATGCGGATCCTGTGCGACTGCTTCAACAGCGTGGACGGGGTCTGGTGCGAGCGGGTGTATGCCCCTTGGGTGGATATGGAAGAGGAGATGCGGAAGCGGAAGATCCCCCTTTTCACTCACGAAAGCGGAGACGGTGTGGGGGAATTCGACATCGTTGCCTTCACCCTCCAGTATGAGCTGTGCTATACCACTATGCTGAATATGCTGGATCTGGGTGGGATTCCCCTCCGTCGGACAGCCCGCGGGGAAGAGGATCCCATCGTGATTGCGGGGGGACCCTGTGCCTATAACCCGGAGCCCGTGTCCGATTTTGTGGACGTGTTTTCCATCGGCGAGGGGGAAGAGGCTCTGCCGGAATTTGCACGCTTATATCAAGAAATGAAGGAAGACGGGACCTACACCAGAGACGGCTTCCTCTATCGGGTTGCCACGGAGCTGAAGGGCTTCTACGTGCCGAAGTTCTACGAAATCCGCTATCACGAGGACGGACGCATTGCCGCCATTGAGACGACGGACGAAAAAATCCCCGCAGTGGTGGAAAAGCGGATCGTGGAAAATTTCGATACCTGCTACGTTCCCATGAATCCCGTGATGCCCAATATTGAAACCGTCCACGACCGGGTGACCATGGAGGTGTTCCGCGGATGTATCCGGGGATGCCGCTTCTGTCAGGCGGGAATGGTGTGCCGTCCTGTCCGGGAAAAATCCCCCGAGACCCTCGACTGCATCGCCCGCACCATGATCGACAACACGGGGTATGACGAGATCTCCCTGTCCTCTCTGTCTATCAGCGACTACTCCGGCATCAGCGAGCTGACCGACCGACTTCTCGACTGGACGGACGACAAAATGATCAATCTCTCCCTCCCTTCCATGCGCGCGGACAGCTTTACGAAGGAACTGATGGATAAAATCTCCACCGTCCGCACCAGTACCCTCACCTTTGCCCCCGAAGCGGGAACGCCCCGTCTCCGGGATGTGATCAATAAGAATATTACCGAAGAGGAAATCCTCCGTGCGGCGGGCGTTGCCTATGCGGCGGGGAAGAATCAGATCAAGCTGTACTTCATGAACGGTCTGCCGGGAGAAACCTACGACGACATCGAGGGCATTGCCGCGCTGGCGAAGAATGTGGTGGAGGAATACTACCGCACCCCGAACCGGAACAAGGCGCGTCAGCCCCAGGTGACTCTGTCCGTTGCGTGCTTCATTCCCAAGCCCCACACGCCCTTCCAGTGGGAGGGACAGAATACTCTCGAAGAACTGAGCGACAAGCAGCAGTTCCTCTCCGAAAAAATCACCGACCGCAAGGTGCGCTATCACTACCACGATGCTAACGTCTCCCGGTTGGAGGCAGTCTTTGCCCGGGGAGACCGGCGACTGGCTGTGGCGCTGGAGGAAGCGGTTCGCCGTGGTGTGCGCTTTGATGCGTGGGAAGATCAGTTTGATTATGACCGTTGGATGGACATTTTTGCCTCCGTGGGAATCGATCCGTCCTTCTATGCCAACCGCACCATGCCCGACGATGAGATTCTGCCTTGGGATATGATCTCCGCGGGGGTTACGAAGGAATTTCTTCTGCGAGAACGGCATAAAGCACAAAATGCCGCCGCTACCCCCTCCTGTAAAGAGCATTGTTCCGCCTGCGGTGCCAATCGGCTGGTGGATCCCGCCTACTGCCGCTGGTGCCCCGGTCATCCCGATGGCAGCGACAGTGCGGGCAAGATCACGTCTGATCGGGCACCCCGTCCGCCGAAGGAAGTTCCCCCGAAGGGAAGCATCAAGCCCGCCCGGAAAATCCGTGTCCGCTTCCGCAAATTCGGCGCGATGCTGTACATCTCCCATCTGGATCTCACCAAAACCCTGATGCGCTCCATCGTCCGCTCCGGTCTTCCCGTGTATTATACGGAAGGCTTTAATCCCAAGCCCAAGATGGTGTTCGGGACTCCCCTGTCCGTGGGATGCGGCGGCGAATGCGAAATTCTCGATTTGCGGCTCATGAAGGCGGTGGGGAACGGAGAAATTCTGGAACGCCTCCGTGCCGTGATGCCCAGCGGAATCGAAGTGACTCAGGTGTACGAGCAGAAGAGTCCCCTGACCGATGCTAAGTGGGCGGAAAACGTCATCGAATACCACCACGCGAAGGAGGGACTGGGCGAGGAAATCGAAGCCATGTTCCGCCAGCCGGTGGTGATGAAGAAACGCTCCAAGAGCGGCGAGAAGGATTGCGATATCACACAGCTCATCCGAAGCGTCCGGGCAGAAGAAGTCGACGGAATTCTGAGGGTGTTCGCCATTACCTCGGCGGATGCGGAGAATTACCTCAATCCCGAGTACGTTGCCCGTGCTATGGAAGAACGATTCGGACTGTCCGGGGAACAGGGCTGGCACACCATTAC
>JAZSQX010000287.1:0-3994 GCA_045538235.1 Eubacteriales bacterium | reverse complement strand
AGAGCTTCAATTAAATTCAAAAGAATTTTCGGAGTCTTTGTACATTTCGTTGTTGTTGTTCAATTTTCAATGAGCTACCGCTGTCTCGCTGACAGCCTTAGTATTATACCACAAACCCCGCCCCTTTGTCAATACCTTTTCTCAAAGTTTTTTGACTTTTTTCCGGTGTTTTTTTCTGTGGTACCCTCTACACCCAAGACTGGCAAAAAACAAGAACCACCGTGCGGCAGTTCTTGTTCACCATGCGGGCAAGAGGACTTGAACCTCCACCGAATTGCTTCGACTAGAACCTGAATCTAGCGCGTCTGCCAATTCCGCCATGCCCGCATATCGTGTCGCCCTTCCGGACAACGCTGATATTATAGCACAGCCTTTCCGAAATGTCAAGGGCTTTTTTCAAAAAAATTCAAATTTCTTAATTTTTTATTTCTTTCCTTTCGCTTTCAGGACGGCAACCCGACAAGCACGCTTATACGCCTCCGCCAAATACTCTTCCACCGGCATTTTGGCGTAGAGATCGTTCTCGTGCCGCCCCGGCTTGCTGGATGTGGTCAGTTCAAAGGTGAGAACACCCTGATAGTTGTGGCGATTGAGACGCCCGGTGATGTCCGACCAATCCCCGATTCCGTCAAAGGGAAGCAGATGCAAATCGTCAATCCACGTGATCTCGCCTCCAAAATCCCGGATACCCAGGTTGTCGTTGATATGGGTAGCAATCAGCCGATCCCCGTAGGATGCCAGCATATCCCGGTGGCGATTGTAGCACATCTCGTGCCCCGTATCCCAGCAGAATCCCACAGCAGGGCTATCCCGAAATGCCATCATCAGCGCATCCAGGTACTCTTCCCCTTCGGTATTCTCGAACGCAATCTTTACGCCCAGCTCCTCCGCACGGCGCACCAGTTTTCCGTAGTTCTCCAGTCCAATCTCGGTGGGATCGTGATCCTGAAACCCGATGAATGCGTGGGCTACCATGATTTCCACTTCCGCGCGCGCCGTATCCTCCATACAATCGATCAATTCCTCGAGGGAAGCCGTCGCCTTTTCCTTATCCGCACGCCAGAGATCCGCGGATCCTCCAAAGGGTGCGTGAACCGATTGATAGAGCATCCCCTCTTCTTTCGCACATCGTCTATAGGAGAGCAGATCCTCCCCCTTTCCCCATCCGGTAAAAAATCCTTCAAATCCCACCTTGCGAAACATTCGGATCTGTTCGCAGGCGGACATACCAAATCCTCCGGTTGCGAGGCAAAGTTTCGTTCCGTACATGATTTGCACTCCTTCCACTTCTATTTCTCTGTCTGTAGTATAGCACACTGACCTCGAGATGTCAAGCGGATCCCACGGAAACCATTTTTTCTGATCTTTCGCGCAGAAAACCTTGCTTTTTTTCCGTGGTTGCCGTATAATAATATAAAATGAAAGCAATTTGTCGAGGAATTATGTCTACTGCCGTCCTTCTAACCCGCTCCAAGCACGTTCCTGCCAATCTTATAGATATCTGCCCCATCGTCCGGTTAGCAAAACGAGACCTGTCCCAGCTACCTGACGCGGACTGGTATCTGTTCGTCGATTCTCCCCAGAATGTCAAGAAAGAGGATATTTCTCTTCTGATTGCCGCGCTGGAAAACGGTGCGGAATTCGCTGCGGGTGCCTCCCCCTCCGACGGATTTTTCGCACGGCTTGATTCCCTTGTGTATGCCGTCGGCGGAGGTCAGAAAGCATTTCCATCCACGACGATCGTGGGCTTTGCAAAAGAGCACCTGCCCTTGCTAAAAAAATCCCCCCGTTTCATCGCCGTTGGCTTGATGCTGGAGGCAATTTACGCATCCCTCTCCGTAGAGAAGGTGCTTCTATCCGAAAAGCGGCGTGATTCCCTGCCCGGTCTGATCGCGGACTATCTGCGGTTGTTTGACGCTTCCCAGACGCTGAAGTATATCTTCTCCTCCGTTGTGGCATTTGTGATCGACTTTCTCCTTCTCCTGTACCTCGACGCCGTCCTTCCTGTGGCTTCCATGGAAATCGGTGCGCTGATCGCCTGGATGGCATCGTCCATCTCCAACTTTTTCCTCAACCGGAATTACGTCTTCCGTTCCAGCGCCCCGCTTCTGTTGGCTTTGACGGAATACTACTCCCTCGCCGGCGTGGTGTTCCTGCTCAAAACCTACGTCCTGCTGGAACTTCTCATTCGCGTGGTGGGAATCCCCCTTGGAATTGCAAAGCCCGTCGCCGAGGTGGTTTTCTTTGTGACCAATTACTTCATTCAGAAAAAACTGATTTTCAAAAAGCGCTGAACCATCAAATAAGGAGATGCTTTCCTCAAAAGTATCTCCTTGTCGGTTTTATTCCGTTTTCCCGAAACCACGCAAAGTAAAAAATCCACCTGCAAACACAAGTGGACTTTTCTGTCACTTTGCCCGTATTCTCAAAAGTCCGTTCTCAAACCTGTTCGGCAAGCTCCGCTTCTCTCGCTTCCATGGCTTCGGTTTCCTGTTCCGCTGCCGCGCGAGCCAGCTCTTCTTCATACGCCCGGATCACTTCTTCTTCCAGCAATCCCCGGAAATCCGCATTGATAGGATGTACGATGTCACGGTATGTCCCGTCGGGATTCTTCCGGCTGGGCATCACGATGAAGTTCTTGTCACGGACACTGATCACTTTAATATCATGGAGTGCCAGTTGGTCATCAAACGTGACGGACACAATCGCCTTCATCGGACCCTCTTCAAAGAGCTTTCTTACTTTGATATCTGTGATTACCATAGGTTTTTCCCCTTTTTCTTTTTTCTTGGGCTGGTTATAAGTATACTCCCAGAATATGAAAATGATTCAATAGATTCATAAATAATTTTTGAAAAGGATGTATCTTTTTTTCTAAAACATGCTATAATGAAGGAGAATCCGGGCAAAACTATCCTTTTTGTCCGCGCATTTCTTTCCTCCACCAATTTCAAAACGAAAGGTTCCGCTATGGCTTTACCGAATACACATCTTGGGGCTGAGGCGATCGCCCGCCTCCTCGACGGCAGAAAAAATCTCTTTTTCGCGGGAATCGGCGGCGTCAGTATGAATGCCCTCGCTCACATCAGCCTTCTCCGGGGACATCGCGTTTCCGGCTATGACCGTACCCCCTCCGATATGACAAAAAAACTGGAATCCATGGGCGTGACGGTTTTCTATGAAGCCGATGCCGCACACGTCCGGGACTGCGATGCCCTCATCTACACCGTTGCCATGCCCCCGGACAATCCGGAATATGCCCACTGTCTCGCAAACTCAATCCCCGTGATCTCCCGCTCGGATTATCTCGGGTATCTCATGACCGGCTACCGGGAAAGAATCGGCGTATCCGGCACCCACGGCAAAAGCACCACCACCGGGATGCTTGCGCGGATCCTCACCCACGGGAACACCGATCCCACCGTATTCAATGGCGCGCCCATGAAGGAAACCGGAACGGTGGATCGGATCGGTGGTCACGATTTCTTCGTCTTCGAAGCCTGCGAATACATGGACTCTTTTTTGGATTTCAACCCCACCGTCGCCCTTGTTCTGAATATTGAGTTGGATCACGTGGACTACTTCCATTCCCTGGAGCAGATTCGTCAGTCCTTCCGCGCCTTCATGGAACGCACCGGAGAGGGCGGATTGGCGGCATACAACGCGGACGACGAACATTGTCGTTTGGCTGCCGAAGGGATTTCCTGCCGCACCATCTCCTTCGGGCGATTCTCTCCCGATGCCGACTATACCACCGCAAACGAGGATCTCCTCTCTCCTACCCCCGCATTCGACGTTTTATATAAAGGAAGATTCTGTGCACGGGTATCCCTGCAGGTTCCCGGCGAGCACAGTATCCTCGATGCGCTGGCTTCCTTCGCCGTCTGCCACACACTCGGACTGGATTCCGAAAAGATCGCAGAAGGGCTTGCTTCCTATGAAGGGATCGCCCGCCGGATGGAAAAGATCTGCGTAATGCCCTCTGGCGCTGTGG
>JAZSQX010000178.1:0-2229 GCA_045538235.1 Eubacteriales bacterium | reverse complement strand
GCCTCCGACTTGTGTATTCCCACACGCATCCTCCGAAGAATTCGTCATGGCTTTCGATCACTTCCCAGTAATCCCGCAGATCCCCCGGACCGTTCCCCATAGCGTGGGAGTATTCGCACAGAAACATGGGAAGCGTATAGTCCCCGTTTTGGCAGTAATCCGCGCAGACCTCGGGCGTGGAGTACATATGGCTTTCCACGTCCACCACGTCGTTCCGCTGAACGCCCTTGGTGTAATGAGTATTGGCGCCTTCGTAATGCACCAGACGGGAGTTGTCTCTGCCGTGAATCCACGCCGCCATGGCTTCGTGATTGGCACCAAAGCCGGATTCGTTTCCGAGAGACCAGAAAATGACCGAGGGGCGGTTCTTGTCCCGTTCTACCATCCGGCGGGCACGATCCACGTAGGCTTCCTGCCATTCGAGATTGTTGGTCAGAATGGAAGCGTGCTCGTCCCAGCCCCCACCGATCATGGCAAGACCGTGACTTTCCAGATCCGTCTCATCGCACACATAGAGACCGTACTGATCACACAGTTCTAAGAACCGGGGATCGTTGGGATAGTGGGAGGTGCGGATCATGTTCACGTTGTGCGCCTTGAGAATCATGATGTCCCGCTTCATGTGCTCCAGGGGCGTGGCATGACCCAGGAGCGGGTGGCTGTCGTGGCGGTTCACGCCCTTTGCTTTGACTTTCTTTCCATTTATATAAATGCACTTATTCTTGACTTCAATGCGGCGCGCACCAATCCGCTGGACGATCACTTCACTGCCGCAGGTGAGAACAAGGGTATAGAGGCTCGGAATCTCATCGCTCCACAGCATGGGATTTTCCAGCGCAGGCAGAGTCAGCACTCCGTCTCCGGCAACAGAACAGCTTCCTTCCGCCGCCGTTTCTCCGATGGGGGTCACAAGGCGGTAGCCCACTTCCGCATCCCCGGTGAGGGACAGTTCTGCCAAAAATTCCGCCCGGGTAAAATCGTCGTTCAGCTGACATTTCACGAACAGATCGCGCACATGGACGGGATCCCGGAACAGAAGATAGACTTCGCGGAAAATTCCCGACATCCGCCACATATCCTGGTCTTCCAGGTAACTGCCGTCGCACCACTTCAGCACCAACACCATGATGGTATTCTCGCCCGCACAGACGAAGGACGTAATATCCACCTCCGTGGTCATGTGGCTGACCTGGCTGTAGGCAGCAAAGGTTCCGTTGACCCATACGTAGAAAGCGGAATCCACGCCCTCGAAGTTGAGCATAACCGTCTTTCCGGCGGCACTCTTCGGGAGGGTAAACGTCCGACGGTACACCCCACAGGGATTGGCATCCGGCACGTGAGGAGGATCGATGGGATAGGGATAATTGACATTGGTGTAATTGGGCGCGTCGTAACCGCGATCCAGTGCCATTTGCCAGTTCATGGGAACGGTCATCCGGTCGTAATCTCCCGAGAATGCTTCTCCATCCTCCGCTTTCCAGTCATTCAGCGAAGAATAATAGTGGAAATCCCACTCGCCGCACAGGGATTTGAAGAGGGGGCTCTTTCCTCTCGTTTCCGTGAGGGCACTCGCCTCCGTGGCAAAGGGAACAAAATACGCGCGGGGCTCTTCACAGCCCACATGAAGAACGGCGGGGCTTTTGTGATACTCTGAAATGGAAAAAGGCATCGATTTTCCTCCTGTATGCACACAAATTGAAGATCGGTCGCCCGATTTATGGCTATTATAGCATACCTTTCAAAAAATTTCTACCAAATCCAAAAATTTTTCCGAAAGTTTTTGTCCCGGCACCCTTTCCAAATGTTCTCATTCTTTTTTTCGAAAAAGCCCTTGACAAAGCCGCTGAAATGTGCTATAATAACAGAGCATCAAGGGAACCCGTCATGGGAATTATGTGCCGGAGTGGCGGAATTGGCAGACGCCCGGGACTTAAAATCCCGTGATACGAAAGTATCGTACCGGTTCGAACCCGGTGTCCGGCATTTCCTTGATGAAACTGAATATCGCGGGGTAGAGCAGTCTGGTAGCTCGTCGGGCTCATAACCCGGAGGTCATGTGGTTCAAATCCCTTCCCCGCACCCAAGTACCGGTGCCAAAAAAGATGCACCGGAGAAAACCCGAGGTTTCCTCGGGTTTTCTTTATTTTTCTCGCGTTTTCTCGATTTTTCAAAAATCGAATAACATTGCGGTTAAAAAGATGCAAACCTCGGTTTTCGACCGTCGGGAGG
>JAZSQX010000128.1:0-3152 GCA_045538235.1 Eubacteriales bacterium | reverse complement strand
CGGGGTGGTACAGTTCGCTTACCTGTCCGGTAGCCAGACCGATCTGGTTGCCGTAGGAGCTGTATCCGGCTGCTGCGGTGGTGACCAGCTTCTTCTGAGGAAGTTTGCCTTCCAGGGTCTCGCTGAGCGCCTTAGTGGGATCACCGGCACCGGTTACCCGCATGGCACCGTACACGTAGGAACGACCGGACAGGGGGTCACGGATCGCGCCGCCAATACAGGTTGCCGCACCGCCAAAGGGTTCGATTTCGGTGGGATGGTTGTGGGTTTCGTTCTTAAAGAGCAGGAGCCATTTTTCGGTCGTTCCATCCACGTCCACATCGATCTTGACCGTGCAGGCGTGGATTTCTTCGGATTCGTCCAGCTTGGGCAGTTTGCCTTCCGCCTTCAGAGCCCGGCAGGCAATGGTGGCAAGATCCATCAGATTCACAGGCTTGTGCTCGCGACCGAGGCTCTTCCGAAGTGCCTTATACTTTTCGTAAGCGGCTTCCAGAAGGGGATCGTCGAACTTCACGCTGTCGATGGTGGTGAGGAAGGTGGTGTGACGGCAGTGGTCGGACCAGTAAGTGTCGATCATGCGGATTTCCGTCAGGGTGGGGCAACGACCTTCGCCACGGAAATATTCCCGTGTGAAGCGCAGGTCATCGCAGTCCATTGCCAGACCGTACTGCGCAATGAAGGATTTTAGACCCTCTTCGTCCATATCGCAGAAGCCGTCCAGCACGGCAACGTCAGCCGGAACGTCATAAACGGATTCCAGCGTGTCCTTTTCTTCCAGAGTCGCTTCTCTGGCTTCCACGGGGTTGATGACGTATTTCTTAATCGCAGCCAGTTCCTCCGCGGTGATATCGCCGGAAAGAATGTAAACTTTCGCGGTTCTTACGAGAGGACGAATGCCCTTCGAAATAATCTGAATACACTGGGATGCGGAGTCCGCACGCTGGTCATACTGACCGGGCAGATATTCCACAGCAAATACGGTATCTCCGGGCTCTGCCGCCAGCGTTCTGTACGTCACGTCAACCTGGGGCTCGGAGAAAACCGTTGTCTTTGCATATTCAAACAGTTCTTCCGAGAGGTTTTCCGCATCATAACGGTTGAGAATCCGCACGTTTTTCACAGACTTCAATCCGAGGAAGGAAGTAAGATCGGACTTGAGGGCATCGGCTTCGACGGTCAGTCCGGCTCTTTTTTCAACATATACTCTATAAACCATATTATTCTCCTTTGGTGCAGGCAAGAGCGCGGGCACCAATGTCATGTCTCATGTAGGAATTTTCAAACTTCACGTCTTCGCAGGCTTCGTATGCGTACTGGACTGCCGTGGCAAGATCCTCCGCAATCGCTGTAACGCCGAGCACTCTGCCGCCGGAGGTTACCAGCTCGCCATCCTTCATCTTCGCACCTGCCACGTAAACCTGTGCGTCATGCTTCAACTGTTCGGGGTAGGTGATGGGGAAGCCGGTGTCGTACTTCTGGGGATAGCCGCTCGATGCCATGATGACACAGCAAGCGGAGCCATTCTTCCAGCGTACGTCCACCTGATCCAGCGTCCCGCTCTGGGTAGCCTTCATGATCTCAAACAGATCGGAATCCAGAAGAGGAAGCACCACCTGGGTCTCGGGGTCACCGAAACGGCAGTTGTATTCGATCACCTTGGGACCGTTTTTGGTCAGCATGAGACCAAAGTAGAGACAGCCCTTGAAGGTTCTGTCTTCCGCATTCATCGCCTGAATGGTGGGAAGGAAGATCTCGTTCATGCAGCGCTGTGCAACCTCGGGGGTGTAATAGGGGTTGGGAGCAATGGTTCCCATGCCGCCGGTGTTTAATCCGGTGTCGTTGTCGCCAACGCGCTTGTGATCCATGGAGGATACCATGGGAAGAACGGTTTTACCGTCGGTGAAGGAGAGGACGGAAACTTCCGGACCTTCTAAGAATTCTTCGATAACAACGCGGTTGCCGCTGTCGCCGAACATCTTGTCTTCCATGATTTCCTTCAGCGCCTGATCCGCCTCTTCCACGGTCTGGCAAATCAGCACCCCTTTGCCAAGAGCAAGTCCATCTGCCTTAATGACAATCGGGGTAGGAGCGTTCTGGCAGTAAGCGCGTGCTTCGCTGACGGAATCAAACACCTCGTAAGCCGCGGTGGGAATGCCGTATTTCTTCATCAGATTCTTCGAGAAGACCTTGCTTCCTTCGATCTGAGCAGCAGCGGCGCTGGGACCAAAGCAGGGAATGCCGATTTCCTCCAGCGCATCCACACAACCGAGGACCAACGGATCATCGGGCGCTACTACAGCAAAGCCGATGTCGTGGGATTTCGCAAACTCCACGATGGCGGGAATGTCCTTCGCACCGATAGCAACGCACTCTGCTTCCTTCATACCGCCGTTGCCGGGGATGGCATAAATTTTTGTGATTTCTTTGTTTTCAGACAGTTTTTTAATAATCGTGTGTTCCCGTCCACCGGAACCGATCACAATGATATTCATTTTGCTACCTCGTCAAAAATCAATGGTGGAAGAGACGCATACCGGTGAAGCACATGGCAATTCCGTAGTGGTTACACGCTTCAATGACATTGTCGTCCCGCACGCTTCCGCCGGGCTCTGCAATGTAGGAAACTCCACTCCGTCTTGCCCGTTCGATGTTGTCACCGAAGGGGAAGAATGCATCCGAAGCCAGCGCTACGCCGGTAATCTGAGACAGGAATGCCTTCTTTTCTTCCTTGGTCAGTTCTTCCGGACGAGTGGTAAAGTAGTTCTGCCAAACGTCGTCACCCAGAACGTCTTCGCTCTGATCGGAGATGTATACGTCGATCACGTTGTCACGGTCGGGTCTGCCGAGGGTAGGAAGGAAGGGAAGTGCCAGTACCTTCGGATGGCGGCGGAGATGCCAAATGTCCGCCTTATTGCCGGCGAGTCTGGTGCAATGGATCCGGGACTGCTGACCGGCACCAACGCCGATTGCCTGTCCGTCCACCGCGAAGCAAACGGAATTGGACTGAGTGTATTTCAGCGTGATAAGCGCGACGATCAGGTCGAGAATGGACTTTTCGGGGATTTCCTTGTTTTCGGTCACCAGATTTTGAAGGATTTCCGTGCTGATCTTATAATTGTTGCGTCCCTGCTGGAAGGTGATACCGTATACAT
>JAZSQX010000099.1:0-6890 GCA_045538235.1 Eubacteriales bacterium | reverse complement strand
GTCGGCGTACAGGATGACCGTTCCTTCCGCATTTCTGGCGGCACGGCCGATCATCTGCACCAGTGACCGCTCCGAACGGAACAGCCCTTCCTTGTCCGCATCCAGTATGGCTACCAGCGTTACTTCCGGCAGGTCGATCCCTTCCCGGAGCAGGTTGATCCCCACCAGTACGTCGAAGATGCCCATCCGCAGGTTCCGCAGCAGCTCTGTCCGTTCCATGGCGTCTATGTTGTGGTGGATGTATTTCACCCGGATGCCCAGCCCGTCCAGATATTCCGTCAGGTCTTCCGCCATTTTTTTCGTCAGCGTGGTCACCAGTACCCGCTCTTTTTTCTGTACCCGGGTGCGGATTTCCCCGATCAGGTCGTCCACCTGGGTCTCGGCAGGACGCACTTCCACCTTCGGATCCACCAGCCCCGTGGGTCGGATGATCTGCTCCACCACCTGCTCCGACACGGCGTTTTCGTATTCCGCGGGGGTGGCAGACACCAGCACCACCTGGTTCACTTTTTTCTCGAATTCCGCAAAATTCAAGGGTCGGTTGTCGATGGCAGAGGGCAGGCGGAATCCGAAGTCCACCAGATTCTTCTTCCGTGCGTAGTCCCCGCCGCTCATGCCCCGCACCTGGGGAATGGTCACGTGGCTCTCGTCGATGAAAATCACGTAGTCTTCGGGGAAATAGTCCAGCAGGCAGTAGGGGGTCGATCCCGGCTGCCGTCCGCTGAATACCCGGGAGTAGTTCTCCACCCCGGAACAAAAGCCCACTTCCCGGAGCATTTCCAAATCATACCGGGTGCGCTCTTCAATCCGCTGGGCTTCCAGCAGTTTGTCCTGGGATCGGAACCAGTCCACCCGCTCTTCCATTTCCTCTTCGATTTCCCGGAACGCCCGCTCCCGCATGGCAGGATCCACCACGTAGTGAGTGGCGGGGTAAATGGCGGCATATTTGAGATACCCGTACACCTCCCCAGTGAGAGGATTCACTTCGGAAAGCCGGTCGATTTCGTCGCCGAAGAATTCCGCCCGGATGGCACGCTCCGTGTACCCGGCGGGGTAGATTTCGATGGTATCCCCCCGGACGCGGAACTTATCCCGGACGAAATTCACGTCGTTGCGCTCGTACTGGATTGCCACCAGCCGCGCCATCAGATCCGTCATGGACATTTCCAGCCCCGGGCGGAGTCCGATAAGCTGACCCGCGTATTCCTCCGGGGGACCCAGGCTATAAATACACGACACGCTGGCGACAATGATCACGTCCCGCCGCTCGAACAACGCGGAGGTGGCGCTATGGCGGAGCTTGTCAATTTCGTCGTTGATGAGGGCATCTTTTTCGATATACATATCCTTCCCGGGGACGTACGCCTCGGGCTGGTAATAGTCGTAGTAGGACACAAAATATTCCACGGCATTGTTGGGGAAAAACGATCGGAACTCCGTGCAGAGCTGTGCCGCGAGAGTCTTATTATTGGACAGCACCAGCGCCGGGCGGTTCAGACTCGCAATGACGTTCGCCATGGTGAAGGTTTTCCCGGAGCCCGTGACGCCGAGAAGGGTCTGATACCGCAGTCCGTCCCGCAGTCCCGCCGTAAGCCGCTCGATGGCCTGGGGCTGATCCCCCGTGGGAGCATAGGGGGCAACCAGTTGGAAGGGGGTGTTTCGCATGGGTTGTAAGTCTCCTTTGGAAGGTGAGATGGGGGAAAAAGGTAATACGTAATCGTGAAAAGGGAAGAGGTATGGTGGATTTTTTACCGCCGGTAAAAAATCTTCCTTACTTTTTCCCTATTCCCTCTTACCTCTTACTTTAACAAAATCCCCCGCCGGAGTTTTTGTCACAGCGGGGGGGAATGCTTATTCGTCGATTTTTGCGATGATGACCTTTGCCGCGATGGGGCTGTCCGCCCAGGTGTCGTAGGGGGAGACGAAGGTTTCACCCACGGACATGGCGATGTGTACGCCCGTGGTGCCCGTGAAGCCCGTGCTTCCTGCCGTGCCGATTACGGTGCCTTTTTCCACCTGATCGCCTACGCTCACCTTCACGGAACCCATGTTGTAGTACCACGTTTTCAGACCGAAGCCGTGTTCCACCACCACGATGTTGCCCGTGTAGGTGAGGGAGCCGGCGTAAACGACTTCCCCTGCGTTCCATGCGGGAATTTCCGCCCCTGCCGCTGCCTGGTAGTCCACGCCGTTGTTTCGGTAGGTGACGGTGGCGCTTCCGTTGAGGTAAATGTCACGGGCAAAGCCACGCAGGAGGGTGTAATTGCCGTTCGGTCCCTGGAGGAAGGAGCCGGAGAAATGCTTCGTGCTGCTTCCCTTTTCCGCGAGAGTCTTCGTGAGGTTCACAAATTCTTCCACGGCGGCGTTGGTGCGGTAGGTGGCAACCGTCGCCTGGGGAACGGTGTAGGTGGAGATCTTTTCACCGGGGTGTTCCACCGTCAGCATGGTATCCTGCACGGTGCTTCCGTAGGTGAAGGAGAGATTATAGAGTCCGGAGGGGGTATCGGGATCGATGGGCAGAAGAGCCACAGCGCGATTGCCCTCGATGGCGTAGAACTTGGGCTGGATGAAGGTTTCCATGGTGGAGGTCACCTGAATATTTTCCGGCTTGGTGACGTTGAGCGCGGTGATGGCAGTGAATTTGCCGGATTCCACCGCCGCCATGCCCAGATAGAATTCTGCGGGGGCGATGACGAAGGAGGTAAAGCGGTATTCCAGCGTTCCGCAGAAGGTGCGGGAGGGGTCGTCATACCACTTGGCGGTGATGGTGATGTTCACTTCCCCCGTATCTTCCATCTGGAAGGTGCTGAGGGAGGCGAGGGTCTGGTCGTAAAGGACTCTGCCGTCGGAGGAGAGGATGTCCACTTCGCACAGGTCGGGATCCAGATCGAACGTGAGATTCAGTCCGCCCTCCAGTTCGTAGGATTCTTCGTTTGCGAACACCAGCGCGGTGACGTCGGCATCCACGTATTCCCCGGTAAAATTCTTGTACTGCCAGGTTCCGTTGTCGGGCTGAACCACGTGTTTTCCGGAGAGGGTGAGGGTGGGAATGGTGGAGTTGTCGTAAATGCTCTCCGCGTACTGGGTGGTGATGAAGGTTTTGGCATCTTCTTCATCCATCTTATAAGCGGAGCCATCGGAAGCCACAAAGTAGTTGGTGGAGGGGTCGGGGGAGAAGTAGAACTCAAAACTGTCCTTCTTGCCCACGCTGGTGGAGAGGGACACATGGAAGCATTTTTCCCCCATGAGGGAATCGGGCAGAGCCACAATGGACTGCGCCTTCTGCTTCAGACCCAGGAAATAGTCGATGAGGGTATCCGCCTCATCCCCCTCCTGCTCCTTGGTCAGGGTATAATTGCGTCCGTTGATATCGTCAATGGAGATGGTGACTGCGTTGTTTTCATCCACGGGGGCGTTCTGGGTGTTGCGGTAACTGGCAACTGCCACCGCCGACGGGATCAGGCAGACAATCAGCAAAATCACAAGAAAAATCTTATTTTTCACAGCGAACCGTCCTCTCTCTTTGAGATGATTTGTCAAAATTATCGCCGTTAACCGGCAAGAGATATGGGAAAAGGGTGCGTTTTTTGCGAGCGCACAAGAATACGATTTTATTATAGCGGATTTTCGACGAAAAATCAAGAGGTTTTGGGGATTTCGTCCCCCGCGTACTTGGCTTACGCCGATTTGAGACTGGAAATCCTTTGTTCAGGGGGAACGGGATGGAAAACCCCTCTCCTACGGGTTGTGGGAATGTTTGCCGCTTCGAAAAAATCTGCCATTCTCGTAGGGGACGACGTCGGGACTGTCGACTCCATGGAAGTCCCGGCGTCCCGTTTTGCGCGGGAAACTTCATGATCCCTCCTCGGCTGCCGATCGCCGAAACATCACCGCACGTTTTCTTCAATCAGCCCATTCACACGATCCCGCACGCCCTGGAGCCATGCACCGCTTCTGGGATATTCGGAGAACGTCACGTTCCCCTCGCCGTCGAGAATCCGGAGCACCGCATCCCGGCCTGCCAGCGTCTCCGCCAGCTTCATGGCACGCACGTCCTGCAGCGCCATCGTGAAGGGAAGCCGGTGCAGACTGTCCAGCGCCTCGCCGTTCTCTCCGGGGTACACCGCATACGGATCCCCCGCCGGCACGAAGTAGTCCCCGTCCGTGATCAGGTACGGATTGATCGTGCGGATGGAATTCTGGGAGTTGTAGAAATTGAAGCCCCAGTGCAAAAATCCCACGATGTTGTATTTCCACATCTGCACGCCCATGACCCGTGTCCGATACGAGGGCATCGCGATCATCCGATTCGACACCTTCACGGTCTGGCTGCAGCAGTAGTACGTCCACAGATTCGGCACACCCGCTTCAAGGAAGGGATCGAGGTGGTTGTTCGCCGGGATGGGATTGCTCACCGCCCCCGTTTTGTAAAACGCAAAATTGGACAAAGCATCCATGATGATATGCCCCTCCAGGAGATCCGCGATCTGGTCTCTCGCCGCCTTGTACCGCTCCAGGTGATCCAGCCCCGGCTCGTCGGAGATGTGGAACAGGCACTTTTCCCGGATTCCCAGCTTGTCCAGCACCGGCAGAAGCGCCGTCAGGAATGCCCGGAGAAATACCCGATATTCGTCGGAGAGGGAATCCGTCTCCCAGCCGAAGAGTTTCCTGTATTCCCCGTTTTCCCAGCCCATGATCTTCGGGGCATGACCGGCGCCCCACTGAGTGTACAGGTGGGAGATTTCGAAATATTCCATGCCCGCACGCTGTGCCGTTTTCACCCAGCGTTCCAGCTTTTCAAAGCCGAACTGCCAGCCCTCCGCCGTCCGAGTCACGTCCACCAATTGGGTCGTCAGACGCTCTCCCCCTACCGCGGTGTCAAGGGGCGGCGTAAACACGGGGGTGAGAATCATGTTGTCCCCACCGCGAACCGCTGCCCGCATAAAGTGTTCGATCACCGTCCAATGCTCCTCGGAGAACACGTCCACGTGATAATACTGTGCCAGGCAGTCCGTGTGGAACCACTCGGTCACCATCATCTCCTGCTTCGGGAGCACCGCATTCACCACGTGGAGGGTGACGGTGACCTCCTTCACTTCCTCGCCGAGACGCATCGTCACCGTAATGGGGAAATCCCCCGCCGCCGCCGTTTCCGGTACGTCCACGGTGATGAGGAAGGATTTTAACTCACCCCCGATGAGGTACGCCGCACCGTTTTCGGGGAGAGGCTGCAACACGTCGGGGTACAGCCCCATGGATTTGCGGAGGAAATCGTCATCGGAATGGGTGTATGCGGGAAAGCGCACCGGCACCGGAACAATCTCCCGAACCGTCACGTCGTCCGTCAGTGCCGTCTTGGCGCACACCGTCACCCCCACCCGATTGGAAGGGCTGCTCAGCGCGCACGCCACCTGAAACCAGTACGTCTCACCCCGGAGAGCCGAGCCCCCCGTGATCGCAGTCTTCGCGTAAAAATCCTCGTCGTGGAAGCATTTTTCCATGCCGGAAATCGCCTTGATCTGAAGAGCCATAACAGATTCTCCTTTGTATGTGACTAAGAATTGTATCGTCTTATCCCGAAAAATCCGGGTGGTTGTCGCTGGGAGATGGAGGGGGCGGAATCCGTGTGAGGCAATACGGGGTCATCCGCAGTACCGTCGGGGCGATCAGGGATCATCCCGTCGCGATGCCGCATGGGGATCCCGTCTACCCGCCTTACTCCGCCATCAAAGAACCGTCTGAATCAGCCGATCCACCAATTCCCCATACCCGATGCCTTCGTTGATCATCATTTTCGGGTACATGGAGATGGGCGTAAATCCCGGCAGGGTGTTGATCTCGTTGAACACAAATTCCCCCTCCGGCGTGTGGAAAAAGTCCACCCGGGACAGTCCCCGGCAGTCAAGCGCACGGAAGATCGCCACCGCCTTCGCCCGCACCTCGTCCTGTTCCGCTTCCGTCAGACGTGCGGGGAGGTAGTACGTGGAGGCATCGCTGACGTATTTGGTTTCGTAATCGTAAAATTCCGCGCTTCCGCTGTCGATTTCCGCAGGATGCGCCGGGAAGCAGATGCCGTTTTCTTCGAGAACCGCCACTTCCACCTCGGTTCCCACGATGGCTTCTTCAATGAGAACCTTGCCGTCCTCCGCCAGCGCCGCCCGGAGTGCCGATGCAAAGGTCTCCGCCGACTTCACCTTCGCCACACCCACGGAAGATCCCGCCCGGGCAGGTTTGACGAACATGGGGTAGCCGAGCTCCGCCTCCGCTCTTTCGCGAATGGCATCCACGGCGACCTCATCGGTCACGTCCGCCGCCTTGACTACCACCGCCTTCGCCTGGCGCACGTCCGTCTCCATGGCAACGATGGATTTGGTGGCGGCTTTGTCCATGCACACCGCGGAGGACTGGCAGTCACACCCCACCACGGGGATTCCCGCCACGGCGAACAGCCCCTGCAGCGTGCCGTCCTCACAGAATTTTCCGTGAATCACGGGAAGCACGGCATCGGGGCGGATTTTTTCGATGACGCCGTCCCGGTTCACGGTGAGGGTACCGTCGGAAAGATCCAGGGACAGGGGGAATTTCACGCCCTCCGTCCAGGTATCGTCCGCAATTTTCCGGAGATCGTCCTCGTAGAGATAGAACCGACCGTTTCTGGTGATTCCCACGGTGAGAACCCGGTATTTTTCCCGGTTGATGTTGGCGAGCACGCCGGAAGCGGAAGAGAGGGAAACCTCGTATTCGGAGGATTTTCCCCCGAAGAGAACAACAACTGTACGCATAATGCGACCTTTCTTTTATATAATATGGAAATTATTTTCTTGGTTTGGGGGTGGTTTTCCGCTTCGCGGAGGGGGAGCGATCTTGGATTTCCCGTATCGGGGGGAACG
>JAZSQX010000259.1:0-13702 GCA_045538235.1 Eubacteriales bacterium | reverse complement strand
CCTCACAGGGATGGCGGATGACAACGCGAATTTCGGTTTGCTGGTTGACAATTTTGTGGATTCGGTTGGGATTGCCGCTGAAAATATCGTTCCCCGGGTCGAAATCGCGCTTTCTGGCACTTCAAAGCTCATTGAAGAGCTGTTCCCGGTCGTGATGGATCAAATTCCCACGATCATGAACGATGTTGTACCGGATGTGGTAGATTCAGCCGTTGCCATCGTGGACAGCCTGATCGACGGTCTGACGGAAAACCAAGATTCTCTTGTCGATACGGCTTTCGAAATCACGATGATTTTGGTAGACAGCCTCAACGAGTCTATCCCGAAGGTCGCTGCTCTCGGTGTAAACATAACCGGGTCTGTTGCAGAAGGCATCATCGAGTCCCTTCCAGATTTGATGGAAGCCGCGACAGAAACGATTCTCACGCTGGCAGAAATGCTTCTGGATCCTGAGCTCATGATGGACATCACGGTGACGGCAACTGAGATTCTGATCACGCTTGTTGACGGATTGATCGATGCCATCCCAGAGCTTGTCGATGCGGCGACCGAGATTATTTTGAATCTCGTGGATTATATGCTCGATCCTGGGAACCAGAAAGAAATGATCACGCTCGGGTGGGAGCTTGTGGCAAAAATAGCAGCAGGCTTGATCGAAGGAGCGGTCGAATTAGGCGAGGCTGTTCTGATTCTGGTTTCCGAGATCGCATACAAGTTCGGCGACACGGATTGGATCGGGATCGGCAAGGACGTTGTTGGCGGAATTTTAGTTGGACTAAAAAACGCATGGGAATCGCTGACATCCTGGTTTACCAATGCGTGGGACGGAATCGTCGGATCTGTCAAGGATTTTCTTGGCATCCATTCTCCTTCTCGGGTATTCGCTGACATCGGCAAAAATATGGCGCTGGGTGTTGGCGAGGGATGGAGCAATGCTTTCGATGGCATTTCCGATGACATTACCTCCTCCATGGACTTCGAGCGTAGTTTCAAGGTCACGTCAGACGGAACAGAACGCTCTAAGATCACCGCTCCTGTAAGTGTTGTGCAAAACATCTATGCCTCTAAAATGAGCCCCAGCGAGGTTTTGAACGAGGCGCTTTATTACCAGAAGAAGGCGGTGTTATTCGGTGTATAATTTGCGATACGTATCTGACAGCGGTTCGGAGATCATCCTGACGCTGGATTACGGATACCTGGTGAACACCGTGGACGGGGCTACGGGCAGATCGGCAAGTGTTCTGACTGCCCAGAGCTACGGCCAGATCGGTGATACGTTACAGGGTATGTCCGTCGGTGGTCAGATCATCACCATCCATGGGCGGATCCCGCACCGGAACACCACGGCAAAGCGCGCTATGCTCCGCACCTTTCTCCCTCTCACCACGGGTCGGCTGATTTGGGAGGATCGGTATTATATCGATGTAGCGGTGCATGACAGCCCCAGCATTTCACAGGAGAAGCACTCCGTATTCATGCTGTCTCTGTACGCACCGTATCCGTACTGGCAGAGCCTCACGCAGTCCTATTACGAGCTTGGCGGCATGGTTCCACAGTTCCGGTTCCCGATCAACTATGCGACGCCGCACCGGTTCGGCACGTCCGTTTCCGGTACCCAGTTTAACGCCATCAACAACGGGGACAGTGCCGTCCGATTTTCCATGCAGATCCTTGCTGGGGACAGCGATCTGACGGATTTTTCGGTGACGAACGTGCACACGCTGAAATCCATCCGGTTTACAGGGACGCTGTCGGCTGGGGATCGGCTCGAAATGTACCGGGAGGACGGGCAGTTATATCTCCGGCGGAACGGGACGGAGGATGCGTTTGATCTGCTGGACGATACGTCGGATCTCTTTGACCTGAGTCCCGGCGATAACGTTCTTTTGTTTACGGCGGCAGAGGGAGCGGAGGACGCGAAGGTGTCCATCACGTTCCATGAATCTTACGTGGGGGTGCTGGCAAATGGAGTGTAGTATTTATAATTCTTCGCTGTCCCGGATCGGGTTTCTGTCCTCCTTTACGTCGCTTGTTTGGAGCGAGAGTTACACGGGTGCCGGGAAATTCCAAGTGGTATCCCCGAAAACGGAACATGCCCTGCTTCTTCTGATGGAGGGGAATTTCGTGGGTATACCGGATTCTGACACCTTGATGTATATCCAATCTGTCGAGGACAAGGACGGCGAGCTGTGGGCTTACGGGTGCGAAGCGAAATGCCTTTTAGATTCCCGTGTGTATGTCGGGACAATCCGGTGCAGTGGAAACGTGGAGGAAGCTCTCCGCGGTGCTCTGGAAAGGTCTTCATTGTACAATATAATGGCTCTTGCTCCTATTCGCGGGTTGCCTGCGACTACCGTATCGCAGAGAACGTATCCCACGCTGTTTGAGCTTTCACGTGCGTGGTGCGAAAGTGTTGGATATGGATTCCGGCTGGTGCATGATAAATCGTCTCACAGGCTCTTGTACGACGTCTACGAGGGTGCCGCGAGAAGCGGAATCAAGTTTTCCGAGCAGTACGGGAACCTGTCCGGTCTCACGCGGCTGGTGTCGGAAACCGGGTTCCGTAACGTGGCTTATGTCGGCGGCGGTGGAGAGGGTGCAGATCGTGTCTTTGTCATCACCGGCGACACCGGGGCAGAGGGAATGGCGCGACGGGAAATGTTCGTGGACGCCCGGGATCTGCAACAGGAGGAAGGCCAAACGCTGGCAGAGTACGAGGAGCTCCTTCGGGCGAGGGGAAATGAAAAGCTGGCGGAGCACAACCGGGTGCTGGAAATCTCTTTCGACATTTCCGGGCAGGACTTCGGGAAATCGTTCTTTCTCGGCGATCTCATCACATGCGTTCTGCCGGAATACGGCATCCGGCTTATAGTACGGGTGGCGGAATTTACAAACACCTACGAGAACAATATCAAAAAAACCAGCCTGACGCTGGGGAATCCTTTGATAAGGGGGTTATAGTATGCCTATCATCACATATCCGCTGAATGATGTGGACTATTCGGCATCCGACGCGGAGATTTACAACTGCACACGTACAAGCGGCGTTTACGCGAACACGGACAATCTGGATCTGACGATCACGGCGGCGCGGACGGTGTCTATCGGTGCCGGAATGGCGTGGATCAAGAACAGCACCTTTGCCGGAAAAGCCGTTGCCGTGACGGAGCCTGTGGAGCTGTCGTTTGACGCGCCGGACAGCACACTGAACCGGATCGACCGTGTGGTGCTTGGTTTTTCGGCCGCGGACAACGCCGCGATGCTTTATGTAAAAAAGGGGACATCGGCATCTACTCCCGTAGCTCCGGCAGTGGAGAAAACTGCTGCCCTGTATGAGCTGGGGCTGTACGACGTTTCCGTTCCGGCTGGGATTGTCGCTCTTACGGCAAGCAATATCACCGATCAGAGAGCAAACGGTACCGTGTGCGGAATCATGTCGGACGGCGTGACCAGAAGCGGAACCTATTCCGAGACAGTCACAGCGGTTCTGTCTGCTTCCTGGACGACGGCGACGGCATCTACTACGCCAAGCTCGGCGGTATGTGACTTTTTCCAGAGTCTCACCGTTGCTGGCGTGACAGCTGAGTCCAATGGAGTCATCGGGTTATCAGAAAACGCCACGAAGGAACAGCGAGAAGCGGCAGCGGCGGCGGGGCTGTTTAAGTATTCTCAGGGGAATGGGACAGTGGTAGTGGCCGGAATCGGAGATGCTCCGACTATGGCACTTCCCATCACCATTCTGGTGACAAAGTGAGGTGTTGAATATGGGAATTTTAAGTGCTTTTCCCGGTAAAGCAAAACCGAAGCTGCAAAGCAAGACGGTCACACCATCGGAATCTAAACAAAAGATCACAGCAGATGCGAAATTCGATGGTCTTGATATGGTGACGGTGGATCGGATCCCGACCTCCTACGTCAAGCCGAGCGCAACGCAGGGAAGCAAAATCTGGATGCCGGGGACTTCCGATCTGACGATACCCGCGGGTACATATCTTTCCGGGGATCAGACGATAGCGGGGGAACAAAACCTTTTGGCAGAGAACATAAGAGCTGGTGTTTCAGTGTTCGGAAAAACCGGGACACTGAAGCCGGTTGGAATCGAACAGGTATCTACACTCATCTCTAACTATTTATACATTCCCGTCAATAATCCCGAAATCACAAGGCCAACTGTTGTCCTGTACAGTCTGGAGGAAATCACGACCCTTGACAGCAAGGGGGAAACAAGCTCATTCAGTCAATGTGTCCTTGCTATGAAGTTTCAGGTTGGAGAGACAACCTATCAACAGACATCCTACTATTTGGACTCTGACGGGGAACACGTTGTATTTCACGGCTCTCTGTCGACAGATCCGAATGGGGCGACGGAAGTTATCATTTCTTTCACAGGATATTCCATTGAAATCACATCGACAAACGCTACTTCTGTATTTTTTGGAGAGTACGTTGCTATCGTTTATTAAGGAGATTAAGTTATGAATGTAAACTGGAAAAAGAAACTGACATCCCGCAAGCTGTGGGCGGCCATAGTCGGCGTTGTCGTCGGTCTGGCGACAGCGTTTGGCATTGACGGAAACGACTACACGGAGATTGCGGGGATTGTGACGTCCGCTGCGTCCGTTGTCGCGTACATTTTCGCCGAGGGCGGAGTGGACGCCGCTGCTGTGAAACACGACGACGAATAACAAAATAACGATATCCGCTTGGAGTGACCATGTGCTGTGAGACCCGTATTTTTGATAAAATGCGAGGTTTTTATGTGTCACTACACAAACGCGGTGTTCTACATAGTTTGGGATCATCTGTATGGAGAAGGTGATCCGAAATCTGTGGACCATCTTGAGACGCCCTCAAAAATTGTTGCAGAGACGGAAGAAATCATAGGATTTCATGGAAACAGCGAATTCCTTCGGATGGTAGCGGAATGGAAGCATCCGGCGTTTGGGCAATCATGGACGAGTTGATGGAGACGTTGTCCATCGTCAACCCACGTTTATATAGCGGTGTTTTGAGAAAGATTGATTCTAAATAAAAACGCGGTTTTGTCGTATGACTGTCGTACAGATCGAAACGGTGTTTGGAATATCCACACATAATAGTGCAATAACAACAAAAAATGGTGCATTCTATCGTGTATAAACACAGCAGTTTGCACCATTTTTTGTTATCTGAGTGACTGGACTTGAACCAGCGGCCTCTACCACCCCAAGGTAGGAGCGATTTGGCGAAATGACCGATTTATAGCCACTTTTGGGAGTTGAAGAGACAGAAAAGCGCTCTTCGACTTCTGTATTTGGCTGTAAAATGGCATATAATGTCGTATAGATGTCGTATTATTACGACGAAATCCGAGGTTTATAAATCAAGCATTTCTCGAATCGCCTGCATGTCCTCATGAGCATATCTTTCTCGGAGCATTTTAAGATCTCGCCAGCCGAGGACAGAAGCGATTGCATATAGGTTTTTGTCAGCGTTGACGAGCAACGATGCGCATGTGTGGCGGAGCTCATGAGGGGATAAAACTTTCATTTGGATCGCACTTTCAAGGCCAGCATAATAATCCCGCATTTCCTCCATGAATTTTTTGTAGTGACGCTTTGACCACTTGTCGGGAGAGTTTATGTTTCCTTTTGCATTGACAAAAACAAAGCCATTTTGTGAGTCTTTTTTTGTGGCTTGGAGTTTCTCTGACAAATCTGCGGGAAGGGGAATATATCGTTCTGAGAACGCGGTCTTTGTTTCGTTGTCTACGTGGACGTAATACTGTCCTGTATCTGGATCCACAATGTCTGTTACGGCGCGGCAAATGTGGAGTGTCCCTTCCAGGAAATCGAAATCTTCCCATCGGATTGCCAGGAGCTCACTTCTTCTAAGCCCAAGACGGAGGAGTATCTGTATTTCCAGCCCAAACCGATGTCCTTTGGCAAATTCCAAAATGCGCGCGACATCCTCTGCGGAATAGACGTCTTTTTTTTGCTTCGGTATGCTGCTGGTCAGTTTGATGTTCTGCATTGGGGAATATGGAATGATGTGGTTACTGACGGCGCTATTGAAAATCCCGTTTAGGCATGTTTTATATTTCTTCAGCGATTCCAGAGATTTCTCGGAGGACATTTTTGTAAAAAACAGCTGCACATCTATCTGACGGATTTCTGATAGGATAGCTTTGCCGAAATAGGGAATCAAATGGTTTTCGAGAGAGTTAATGTACGTAAGATTATACGTGTTGTCCTTCACGGTTCCCTTGATGGTTGGTAGCCATTTTTTTGCGTATGCAGCGAACGTGATGCTTGAATCAATAAATCCGGCACCAGAGGCATCCCCTATCTTTTGACTTACAATATACTCCTGGGCTTTCCGCTTTGCATCATCCTTGGAGATTTCGCTGTAAAAGCTCTTTCGGATCGGGGTACCGTCGAGTTCGTGGGAAACCGTGGCTTTTATTTCAAAATACTTCCCGTGGTTTGGCTGTTCTTTTCTCGGTCTTGCCATCGGATCACACCCAAAATCTTTCCGCCGTCTCCGTCACGTATCGCAGTGCCTCCGGGATGTATGCGGTTCCGTACCGGATCATGCCCTCCGTGGCAATGCCGGCATTGGTAAGATCGGCATCCTCCTTTGCTTTGCGGAGAGTATCAAACAGGGCTTCGGTGTTATATCTTGTCACGGTCTTTAATTCGTCCATTTTTTACTCCTTGATTCTAAAAAAATCGAGTTTGGTGTTATAAAAATCAAACTCGATTCTTCGAAATTGGCCTGCGATTTGCCATATTTGGCTATTGCGGCTCTTTTTTTCGGTGGTATAGTGGTGGCACAGGGTCTCACAGCACGTCACTCTGATGCGGACAGGCTCCCGCGCTGGTTAGTGGATCATCCGGCGCGGCGGTCTGAATCCGTTTGTTAGTGGAACGCCTCGGACGGGATGCCGTTGAGGTAATCGCTGTATGAATAGCAGGAGGCAAGTGCGTATTTCGTAGCGAGTCTGTTAATCGCAGGGGATGACGTGGTACCATTCGCGCAATAACCGCACCATCCTTCCGTTCTTACGGTTTGCGCCTGACCCAACGTCCCGGCGTATGTAAATCCGAGCTTGAACGATCTGCACGTGGGATCCAGATGCACCTTGTCCCCGGTGGGAGCCCAGAAGAAAGCAATGCCTTCCAGTTCCTTCACCACTTCGGGCGTCATCGAGGAGTCCTGATGGACGATGATGATGGGAGCCTCCGTCTCGGGAGGTACGGTTTCCGGCGGTGTAGTTTCAATCGGTATATAAATCGGAGCCTCCGTGATGGCTGGTGTCTCTGTGACGGGTGTATAGGTTTCGGTCTCGGTTTCAGTCTGCTTCGGTTCCTCGGTGTCACTCTCTGTCTGTTCCTCAGTGGCCTCCGGTTCCGTTTCTTCCGGTTCATCGGTGGCGGCTTCAAGGATGTCGGCGCTGTCTCTTCCCACGCCTGAATCGCTGGACGGCTCAGCAACGGAAACCGATCCAGAAAAGCATGATCGAACTGTAAGAACGGAGAACAGAAGCGCAACGAACAAAAGCATCCCCTTCGTGGTTGTTTTATTCTTCGTGTTGCTTTTCTTCACATTATCATTCACTTTCGTCGTATTATTTGTGGATCGTGTAGTTCGCTTCCCGGACAGCGGAACGGAATAGGACAGTCCGGTACCGGGAATCGACGTGGTCACAGACTTCCGGCCATTCGAGCCGTGGGTGTATCGGAAGCCCTTGCCGCCGACGCTGAACCCAACGCCGCGCTTGCTGAAGTTGACGCGGAACAAGCCAAAGTTTTTGGATTTTCGAAAACGAAATCCCACGTTATTTTACCCAGTGGTTTCCGCAGGATTTACACAAACACACGGTTTTATAATCAATGTTTGCGACCTCCTGCGATACGGTCGTTGTCTTTGACTTGGTTCTTGTTTTCTTCCCCTTGAAAATTTGAATCAGAAGGCGCGGGAGGAATGCAACGATCCAGATAAACAAATCGATCATCCACCACCAAGATCCAATGAACAGCCACCAAGCACATCCGTGTCCACTTTTCGTTGTTCCTTTGGTTTTGGAGTGTGTGATTGTGCTGGATCCCTTGTTTTCCTGCATAATCTGCATTTCTACATCTCTGCTTCCGCAGACAGGACATACAACGCGGTTTTGGTTTTCAATGTTGTTATTCATGTGGGTCGTTTCCTTTCAAGATTAGTTGTTATAGCACATCCGACTGAAAAGCTACGGCTTTCCCGAGGATGCAAATTCTGTCAAGTTCCTCTCCGATATACACAAGTGGCTCGTATCTCGGGTTCTCTGCGTTAAGGATGAGTTTCTTTTGCTGTGGATAGTAATATACACGTTTGAGGGTCGCCTCGTCTCCAATTATAACGGCAGCGATGGATCCATTTTCGACAATAGGCGTTTTTCGGATAAAAACAATATCGCCGTCCATGATACGCGCTCCTGTCATGCTATCACCTTTGGCTCGAAGGCAGAAATCGGCATTAACTTCCGTTCCGGACATGATATAACTTTCTCTGTTTTCGTCCGTATATATGGGCTTCCCACACGCTATATCACCTAAAAGAGGGAAAGATTTGCGAGTAATTGGGAATATGTTGTCAAATGCAGGAATCGTACTGCCAGAATAATTAGGCGGAACCTTCCCGAGCAAATCTTCTACATCCACGAGAAAGTAATCCGCCAACCTACGAAGAGTTTTGGTTGATGGTATTCTTCCTTGTTTCCAGTAGGTTGCAGTGGCATTTGACAACCCGATTTTTTTGCAAACACCGTTCGGCGTTTCCCCGCTATCTTTACATAGTTTTTCAAAGTTATCCCAAAACATTGTTTTTATCCCTTTCTTGATCAAATTCACAAATAATTAGTCTTGTCATTGTGCAATGTTACAAAACTAAATAAAAATTAGAAAACCTATTGACTCTAACGTAAAATTAGAGTATAATATAACCACAGGATAACTAAGTACATTTTAACACAGTTTCTTCTAAAATGCAATAGTTAGATTTCGAAAATTGAGATCAAAGGAGGAAAAAATGAGCATTGGACAGAACATTAGAAGCAGACGCCTTGAAGCTGGATGGAACCAGGCAGAGCTCGGAGCAAAGGTCGGCGTATCTCAGGAAATGATCTGTTACTTCGAGCGCGGCTACAAAACCCCGACCCTGCCACTTGGCGCGGCGATAGCAAACGCACTCGGATGCACGGTCGATGAACTTTTAGAAGACAAAGCCCCGTCCGTGAAGAAGACGGGAAGAAAGGAGCAGTAATGGACAGGAACCTTTTTGAAATCCCCTCAATTGTGACGGAGCGTTACGGCGAGCTGGTTGACTTGATTGAGAACAAGTCAGTCGACCGGGCTCACGTAGCGGCGCGGGATTTAGCGGAATATCTGAGGGTGGACGTCAACTACCTTCGGAGCGTGATTCAGACGGGGCGGCTGCCGTATGCCTTCGCCCCTCAGGCAGGACGTTCGGTCAGCTACATCGGCGTACTTCCGCTGTTTCTCTACGAGACACAGGCCGGAGTAACTCTGCTGAAAAAGTAGGAGAAATCCGATGGAACTGAACGAGCTGGCATTAAAGCTATCAGCTGATGGAATGATCCACACCGTTCAGCCGATCCAGCGAACGCGAAAAAAACGCGATCTGCTCAACGAAGAAACCTATGAAGAAGCAAGCGTTTGCTTGAGCTGCCCCCTGCCCGAGTGCTCGGGGGAGAGGACATGTTATTTGCGACGTAAAAAACAACTGGAGGAGGAGCAAAACCATGAAAAACGGCTTTGACTTTAACACCGACCCGGATGTCGGTCGTCGAGTGGTGTACACTGGCGGAAAGTGTCCGATCTGCCGGGAAAAATTCCTGGAGGGGGAGGAGATTATCGACGTGGACGACGACCAGGGACATCGGTTCCATGCGGATTGCTTTGACGATCTTCTTCCCGCTGAGCTATTGAAGCACATCGGGATTTCGTCCGAGAGGAGGCTGTCGACGTGAGGTATATTTCAACCGCCGGAATGACTCGTGCGGACTGGCTCCGTATCCGCCAGCGTGGCATCGGAGGATCAGACTCATGGAGGATCGTCCTGCCTGAGGCTGAGTATAAGTACGCCGGATGCGGTCGTCTGTTCCGGGAAAAAACCTGCGAGGAGATCGAGGACGATCCGTCTCTGCCGTGCCAGGTTGGGACGTTCCTGGAGCCGTTCGTGGCGGACAAGTATGCGGAGGCGACGGGTCAGAAGGTGCACCGATGGAATCGCATCATCTACTCGGAAGAATACCCGTTTATGTTCGCGAACATTGACCGGAAGCTCCGTGGGAAAAATGAGGGTCTGGAGTGTAAGACCATCGGGACCTTTGCGGCGCGGAAGTACGTCGGCATGGACGAGGACGGTAAGAGAATCTACATTGACCGATTTGTGGAAGGGGACATGGAAGCCAGTCTCCAGAACAAGCTGGAGTGGTATATCCAGATGCAGCATTACATGGCTGTGACTGGCTGGAAAATGTGGCACCTTGCCATTTTGATCGGCAATGAAAAATTCCTCTGGTACGACGTCCCGCGGGACGAGGACTACATCGCATTGATCGTCGAGGAAGAAAAAAAGTTTTGGCTGCAAATCGAAAAAAATGAAAACATCTGGGAGGAATTAGAACAATGGAACTGAGCTTGATTGCAAGAAAAGAAACCAACGTGGCGGAGTTTTCCTTTGACGTAATCCGCGAGATATACACGGAGATCCTGGAAGCCCAGGAGGAGGTCGGCGGTACGTTTACGTACCGTGCAAAGGTGGCGGCAGGCGGCGGAAAATCGTTTGAAATCGACACCGGAAACGAGGATACCGACACGTCCACCCCGAAGCTGTCCGGCGTTATTATCCACTCGCACAAATGCAATGCACGGTTTGACGAGGATTCGGTTGGAGAGCCGCCTGTTTGCTCCTCCATGGATGGCGTTGTGGGAACGGATGCGGAAACCGGAGAAATGCGCAGTTGCAAGGACTGTCCGTACAATCAGTACGGGTCCAGCGAAAAGGGGTCCGGAAAAGCGTGCAAAAACATGATCCGCCTGTATATGATGACGGAAGGGACCCCGATCCCGCTTGTGATCTCTCTGCCGCCAACATCCATTAAGCCGTGGCGGAATTACCGCCTTGGCGTTCTTGCGCCCGCGAAATTAAAGCCCTCAGAGGTCGTCACAGAGCTTTCTCTGACACCCCAGGTGTCCAAGGCTGGGATTAAGTACAGCATCGTAAAACCGCGGCTTCTAGGCAAGCTGAGCGAGTCTGAAGCGGAAATGGCTCGGTTCTTCGCTTCTGGATTCATGCCACGGGTAGAGATCACAGCAGACGACTACAACAAGAGCGACGAAAAGGAGAGTGCCAATGCGTGAAAGCAATCTTGTGAATGAAATCATCCGCGCTGCTTATCCGGTGATGCGGCTTTGGCGTGTGAATGTCGGGAGAGTCAAAACAGCGGACGGGAGAATCTTCAGCACAGGATTACCGAGAGGATTTTCCGATCTCTTCGGAATTCTCCCGGCAGAAAACAGCGCAAACGGACAGGCCGTGCCGGTTTTTATAGAAGTAAAGGTACGGCCGAACAAGCCGTCTCCGGAACAGATCCGATTCGTGGAAGAACAGAGAAAAAACGGAGCTGTAGCCGGAGTGGTCTACTCTATTGATGATGTATGGGAGCTCTTACTCCCGCACCTCAAAACGACAAAAACAGGAGCGTGATATTTTGGCGGAACGGAGAATGTTTGCAAAGACCATTATAGACAGCGATGCCTTTCTGGAGCTTCCGCTGACGGCTCAGGCCTTGTATTTCCACCTGTCAATGCGCGCGGATGATGACGGCTTTGTCAACAATCCGCGTCGACTGGTGCGATCAACGGGAACCAACGATGTTGACATGGATTTGTTGGTCAAAAAATCATTTGTGTTGGCTTTTCCGAGCGGTGTTGTTTGCATCAAGCATTGGCGTATTCACAACTACATCCAACGGGATCGATACAAGCCGACGGTGTATCGCGAGGAATACGCTACATTAAATATAAAAGATAACGGCGCATACAGCTTGCCGATGCCAGCAGATTGTATACAAGATGGATACGCGATGGATACAGTCTGTATACATGGTGTACACAAAACGGATACACAGGTTAGGTTAGGTAAGGTTAGAGATAGGTTAACTATAGGTAGTGGTAGTAACAACGACCAAGCCAACGACGTTGACCAACCAACCATCAACCACCAACCGCCAACCGTTGAGGATGTTCGGGAGTATGTTCACGAGCGTGGGGATAAGATCGATGCGGACAAGTTCTTCGATGTGTATTCGGCCAATAACTGGAGGTCTCGGAGAGGCACACCGATCCAGGATTGGCGGGCTGCTGTTAGGTGCTGGGAACGGTCGGAGCACAGCAAACCACAGGTGAATGAACAAGCAGTATCGAGCTTTGACACGGATTCTTTTTTCGAGGCAGCAATTGCGCGGAGTTATGGAGGAGAAAAATGGTGAAAACATTGATTAAAACCGGAGCCATCGTCCTGGCGGCTGCTGCGGCGCTTGCTATCGCGGTGGCGGCGGTGGATCTTCGCCCGGCGAAGGCGGAAAAATCGGTAGGCGTGGCGGCTTACAGAGAGGCTGTCCCGGCTGAGGCATCGGATGGCGGCGTTGGGCGGGAGTTTCTGCCCATCTGCGAGGTGCCCGCGCGGATCACGTCGGAGGCCGGCTATACGGCGTATGCATTCGAGCTGGAGCTCCTGGCGGAGATCGTAGAGCTGGAAGCTGGCGGCGAATCTGCGGAATGCCGCCGCCGGGTGACGGAAGTGGTCTTCAATCGGCTGGCATCCGGCATCTGGGGCGACAGTCTGATCGACGTGATTTACGCGGAGAACGATCTCGGATACGAGTTTGACACGGTGCATTATCTTGGCGACGTCGAAGCATCGGAGGAGACGCGGGAGATCGTGTGGGACGTGTTTCAGAACGGCGTGGAGATTCCGGCGCGGGTGATGTTCTTCCGCACTGAGACCTATCACGCATGGCCGGGAGCCGTGGCAGAATTTGAAGTGGACGGCGTGTTCTTCAGCTCGTCCCGCTGGTGTGAATGACGATGGAACATCTTGGTGATATAACAAAAATACAAGGACGGAACGTACCGCTTGTTGAAGTAGTGATAGGAGGCAGCCCGTGTCAGGGATTATCACAGGCGGGAAAACGGAGAGGGCTCAGAGATGGTCGTTCAGGGCTATTCCTACATCAAACACGAGTGATAAAGGAGATGAGAGATCATGACAAAAAAACAAATTCCCGAACAGATTCCGATGTTCGACCAAGATTCATGGTATGGGAAAATGTACCAGGAGCCTTTAGCTCAAACCAATCAGAAGACTTCCGGAACGTCCTCGAAAAAACAGCACAGATCGTCGATCAAGAAGCCGTTATTCCTCGACCTCCGAAAGGAAAATGGACGAATGCTGGGTGCATCATGGGAGACGGGTGGTCCATTGCCTGGCGTGTACTCGACGCACAGTTTTGGGGAGTGCCCCAACGTAGACGTAGAATCGCGCTTGTCGCAGATTTTGGAGGAGAATCCGCACCCGAAATACTATTTGAGCGGGAAGGCGTGTCTCGGTATACTCCGGAGAGCGGAGCGGAGAGGGAAAGAACTTCCTCAGATTC